>JADGOA010000247.1 GCA_017883215.1 Thermoanaerobaculia bacterium
CTTGTCGTGATACAGCCGGCGCACCTTCGCCGCGCCGTGCTTCATCACGGTGTTGCCGACCGTGACCTGCCCGTCTCCGGCGACGGCGACCTTCCCGTCTCGTCGTACGCAGACGACGGTCGTTGCGTGAATCGTTTGATCCATGGGGCGGCGATCCTATCAAAAGAGCGGGCGGCACCCCTTCGGGGCATTCGCGTCGACTCAACGATGATCTGCAGGGGCGCACAGCAGCGCGCCCGCAACTCTCAGCGGGGGAACGGGCGCACTGCTGTGCGCCCTTACAGCAGAGCGAACCCCGGAGGTGGAGGTGCAACGAGCGATCCCACGCTGGGGTGCTCCAGCTTCCAGGCATGGAGCATCAGGCGCGGGGCGGGCGGCCCGGCGTAGCGGCGGTCGCCGGCCACCGGATGCCCCGCCGCCGCCAGGTGGATGCGGATCTGGTGCGTGCGGCCTGTGAGGATCTCAGCCTCGACGGCCGTTCGGCCGCCGACCTCTCGCAACGGCCGGACGAGGGTCTTCGCCTCGCGTCCCTCGATCGGCTCCTCGATGATCGTCTCAGCCGTAATGGATCCTGCCGCGACCGCAACGTAGATCTTGCGGATCACGCCGGTCGCGAAGAGCTCGGAAAAGCGGGCGGCAGCCTCCCTGGTTCGTGCGAACAGCACCACGCCGCTCGTCGGTGTGTCTATGCGATGGACTAGATAGATCTCGCCGAATCGTATGCGCAGGAGCTCTTCGGCCGAACGATCCTTCCGATCGCGAGGCGGTTGCGTCGGCATCCCGGCGGGCTTGTCGATCGCAACCCACTCGTCTGTCGACGCGATGATCGGCACTTCGGGGGCGTCGACGTCGACGATTGCGATGCGATCGTCTCCGGCCACTTCGCGCGAAGCAACGCCGACACGGCGCTCATTGACCAGAACGCGTTTCTGCGCGATCAACTCGCGCGCTTTGCGGCGGGAGATGTCCTGAAATCGCGCCGCGATGGCCTGATCGAGTCGCATGACCCTCGAACAGCGAAGGACGGGCAGTTCTGCCCGTCCTTCGTCGTATCGAACACGGAGCACCGGCCGGGGGTGCTCGGTGCTCGGTGCGCGGTGCTCGGACGCACGGGCCGCCGACCTCCGAGCACCGACTACGCCGAGAGCCGGGGCTCCGTGGATGACTATTTCCGAACCACCCGCTCCGGCTTCGCTACCGCCGCGGCGGCCTCGCCGCCCTCGATGACCGTGAGTTCCGGGCCGCCGATGCCGAGGGCCTTGCGGACCTTTCCTTCGATCTCGGCGAAGAGCTCCGGGTTGTCCTTGATGAAGGCCTTGGCGTTCTCGCGTCCCTGTCCGAGCCGCATGTCGCCGTAGGAGAACCAGGAGCCGGACTTCTCGATGATCTTGTTCTCGATGCCGATGTCGATCATCTCGCCCGTCTTGGAAATGCCTTCGCCGTAGCCGACATCGAACTCCGCGTGGCGGAACGGTGCGGCCACCTTGTTCTTGACGACCTTCACCTTGACGCGCGAGCCGACGATCTCTTCGCCTTCCTTGATCTGGTTGGTGCGGCGGATGTCGAGGCGCACCGAGGAGTAGAACTTCAGGGCGCGGCCGCCTGTGGTGGTCTCGGGATTTCCGAACATCACACCAATTTTCTCGCGAATCTGGTTAATAAAAATCATACATGTTCTTGATTTAGATATAACAGCAGTCAATTTCCGCAGCGCCTGGGACATCAGGCGGGCCTGCAAGCCCATCTGATGGTCGCCCATTTCGCCTTCCAGCTCGGCGCGCGGAACCAGCGCCGCCACCGAGTCGATGACGATCACGTCGATCGCGCCGGAGCGGACCAGCACTTCCGCGATCTCCAGGGCCTGTTCACCGCTGTCCGGCTGCGAGACCAGGAGGTTGTCGATGTCGACCCCGAGCTTCTTGGCGTATTCGGCGTCGAGAGCGTGCTCGGCGTCGATGAACGCTGCCAGGCCGCCGGTCTTCTGCGCCTCGGCAATGATGTGCAGCGAGAGCGTGGTCTTGCCCGATGATTCCGGGCCGAAGATCTCGACCACGCGGCCGCGGGGGACGCCGCCGACGCCGAGGGCCGCGTCGACGCCGATCGATCCAGTGGAAATTACGCTGACCGCGGCGAACTCTTTGGCGCCGAGGCGCATGATCGCGCCCTTGCCGAACTGCCGCTCGATCTGGGTGAGCGCAGTTTCCGCCGCTTTCAGTTTGTCTGTCGGTATGGTGGCCATTCTGCGTGCTCCTTCAAGGTTGCTGATTGAAACCGGGTACGTCCAGGAAGATCGTCGTCGAGGAGCGGCGCGAAAGGAAGGACGATTCGATGGACATTCGAGTGGTGGAGCGAGTGTAGGGCGCAGCTTTTCCGAGGTCAAGAAACGCGACGAGAGGGGCGAAAATTCGGGAGATTTCGACTCTGAGGCGCGGAAAACTCCACCAGTTGTAGCGTCCTTCCTGTCGATGTTTTTCACCACAGAGGCACAGAGAGCACAGAGGAATGCTGAGAATGAACGGCCTTTCGTCATTCTTCGCGTGTCCTCTGTGCTCTCTGTGCCTCTGTGGTTCAAGGAAGAATCGCGACGAACCCCGGTTGCTACAATGCCCGCCGCATGCGCCGAACGCAGTCCGCCGCGATCCTTCTCTTCTTTTCCGGGGCCTGCGCCCTCGCCTACCAGACGACGTGGCTCCGGCAGTTCCGGCTGATCTTCGGCGCCTCGACCGCGGCGACCGCGGCCGTTCTGGCGATCTTCATGGGCGGGCTGGGCCTCGGCAGCGCGATCCTCGGCAGGAAAGCCGACGCGCATCCGCGGCCTCTGGCGTTTTACGGCGGCCTGGAGCTGATGATCGCAGCCACGGCGGCGCTCTCCCAGCCGCTGCTCTGGCTGGTCGCGAAGATCTACATCGCTCTCGGCGGCTCCACGACTCTCGGCATCGGCGGCGCCACAATCGTGCGGCTGATCCTCTCGGCGGTCGTCCTGGCTCTGCCGACGTTTCTGATGGGCGGAACCCTCCCGGCCGTTGCGCGCGCCGTGGAGACCTCCGCCGACGCCGGGCGGCGCAATCTCGCCATCCTGTACGGCGTCAACACGCTTGGCGCAGTGGCCGGGACGCTCCTCTCGACGTTCTGGATGCTCGAGCGGCTCGGCAATCACAAAACGCTTTTCGCAGCCGCGGTGGTGAACGTTCTGATCGGACTGATCGCGCGCGCGATGGCTACAGAGCTGGCTCCAGAGCAAGGTGAAGAGGCGGACGTGGAGAGAGCGGCACCGCCGGCATTCGTCCTGGCGGCGGCCGCAACCACCGGCTTCGTCTTCATTCTGATGGAGCTGGTCTGGTACCGGATGCTCTCGCCGCTGCTCGGCGGGACGACGTTCATGTTCGGGCTGATTCTTGCGGTGGCCCTCCTCGGCATTGGATTGGGTGGCGCGGCATACTCGCTGCGGGGAAGCGGCGCGCGTGCGACGATCGGTGGATTCGCACTCACCTGCACACTCGAAGCGGCCGCGATCATCTTTCCTTACGCGCTCGGCGACCGCATCGCCGTCATCGCAAATCTGCTGCGGCCGCTCGGCGTCTACGGATTCAGCGGCCACCTCCTGGCATGGACGGCAATCACATTGGTCACGGTTTTCCCGGCGGCATTCATCGCCGGGATTCAGTTCCCGCTGCTCATCGCGCTCCTCGGCCGCGGACGCAAGCAGGTCGGCCGTCACGTCGGTCTCGCCTACGCGTTCAATACCGCCGGAGCGATTACCGGGTCGCTGGCTGGCGGCTTCGGGCTGATTCCTCTGCTCTCCGCGCCGACATGCTGGATTCTCGTTTCCTTCCTTCTCGTAGCCGTCGGCATCGCGGCGATCTACTTCGCGATGCAGGCACGGCAGTTCGCGTTCGGCGTCATCGCCGCCATGGCGGCGGTGATCGCGGTCAGTGGTACGGCCGCACTCGGTCCGACCGCGGTTTGGCGACATAGCGGTATCGGCGCCGGAAGGGCAACCGAGCCGGGATCGAAGACAGAGATCCGCTCCTGGATGAATGGCGCACGGCGGACGCTGGTCTGGGAAGCCGATGGCCGCGAGAGCAGCATCGCCATGACCAGCGCCGACGACCTCGGCTTCATCGTCAACGGGAAGGCCGATGGCAGCGCCCGGGGCGACGCAGGAACGCAGGTCATGGGCGGAATCGTCGGCGCGGCGATCCATCCTCACCCTGAGACGGCAATGGTGATCGGTCTCGGCACGGGGAGCACCGCCGGGTGGCTTGGAGCGATCCCGACGATGAAACGCGTCGACGTGGTGGAGCTCGAACCGGTCGTTCTGCGGATCGCGCGCGATTTCTCAGCGGTCAATCACGACGTGCTGGCGAACCCGAAAGTGCACATCCAGATCGGCGACGCTCGGGAGGTGCTGCTCGTCTCGCGCAAGCGCTACGACATCGTCTTTTCCGAGCCGTCCAATCCGTACCGCGCCGGCATCGCCAGCCTCTTCACGCGCGAGTTCTACCAGTCGGTCTCGCAGCGTCTCGCGCCCGGCGGGATCTTCATCCAGTGGGTGCAGACCTACGACGTCGACAGCCGCACGATAGCGACGATTTACCGGACGATGACCACGGTTTTCCCGAATGTGGAAACGTGGCGCGCCGAGTGGGGTGACCTGCTGCTCGTGGCCACGCGCGAGCCGATCGTCTACGACACGGCGCTGATCCGCGGCCGAGTGATGCGCAAACCGATCGGAGAGGCGCTCTCGAAGGCGTGGCGGACAGAAGGAGTGGAAGGATTTTTCTCGCACTACGTCGCCGGTGACAAGACCGCCAGGGCAATCGCAGCGACGGCTCAGGAGATGAACACGGACGATCGAACGCCGATCGAATTCGGATTCGCCAGGGGCCTGGGGTCGAACGCCGGGTTCAGCACGAATCGTTTGCTCGAGCTGGCGCAGAAGAAAGGCGAGTTCGGGCCCACGCGGATACGAGGTTCTCTCGACTGGGGGCTCGTCTCTCTGCATCGGGCATCGGAGTCGGCGTTGAAAACGCCTCCGCCGTTCCCATTGCCGCTATACGACGTCCACCACCGTTTCACGGAAGCTTACGACAAGCCGGATCTAGCCGCGGCGCGCGCCATCTACGACTCCTCGCCATTCGCGCCGGTGAACAGTCAGGAGCTCTCGAGGATCGCCGAGGTGAACGCGGATGCGGGGCGCGATATCGCCGAGGTGATGTCGCGGCAACTTCGCGGGGCCCGGCCGGCAGAAGCCGATGCGCTGATGGCGCAGCTCAGAGGCAGGCAGGGGAGATTCGACGAGGCAGCCCGGTACCTGGTGGCGGCGTTCACGAAATATCGCATCGACCCGTGGCCGGAGATGACGGTCATGGGGCGAACGTTCGATGTCGCTACCGCTGTGGCGCGGCAGAATCCGGAGCTCGCGCGGACGATCTACGAGGCCGTCGACAAGCCGTTCGCGGCGGGGCAGTGGGACGACGCCCGCAAGTACTACCGCGTTTTCATCGCCGCGGCGATCGCACCGTGCGGTCCGGC
>JADGOA010000248.1 GCA_017883215.1 Thermoanaerobaculia bacterium
CAGAGGTCGTTCATCTCCAGATACTGGTATGTGTTGATCTGGTACTGGACGGGGTTGGCGTTCAGGAGCCGCACCGCCACGAGATAGCCGCCTCCGATTCCCAGCGCGTCGCCCAGGATGACGAGGAAGGGGAGCATCACGATCCCGGCGATCACGCGTGGCACGAAGAGGTACTGCACCGGATCCGTGGCCAGCGCTTCCAGCGCGTCGATCTGCTCGGTGACGCGCATGGTCCCGATCTCCGCCGCCATCGACGAGCCGACGCGGCCCGTCACCATGAGGCCGACCAGCACCGGCGAGAGCTCGCGCAACATGGCCAGGGCTACGACACTGCCGACGAAGTTCTCGGCATGGACCCGGTGAAAGCCGGTGTACGTCTGCAGCGCCAGGACCATGCCGGTGAACATCGAGGTGAGGAAGACCACCGGGATCGAATCGACGCCGACGCGGACCGCCTGCCGCAGCCACTCCCTGATCTCGAACGGCGGCCGGACAGACCAGGCCGCGGTCCGCCAGAGCATGCTGAACCACAGTCCGGTCTCCTCGAAGAGGCGGATGAAGACGTTCCCTATACTTTCCAGAAAGGAAGTCATTCACTAAAACTCGATCGGACCGTCGCGCGATCGCCGTCGCGGTAGATGCGCGGCACCCGCGCGCTGACGTTGCAGAACACTTCGTACGAGATTGTACCGATCAACGAGGCGATCTCCTCGGCTCTGATCGTTTCGGCCCCCTGCGATCCGAGAAGGACGACCTCATCGCCGACGGCGGCGTCCTCGACTTCGGTGACGTCGATGGTGACGAGATCCATCGACACGCGGCCGACCACCGGCACGCGCCGCCCGCGCAACAGCACCCGGCCGCGGTTCGAGAGCAGGCGGTTGTAACCGTCGGCGTATCCGACCGGAAGCGTGGCAATGCGGCTCTCGCGCGAGGTGACGAACGTTCCGCCGTAACCGACCGGATGACCGGCGGGGAGGCTCTTGAGCCGCGCAATCTCGGTGCGCCAGCGCATGACCGGCTCGAGCTTCGACTGACCCATATCGAGCGCCTCGCCGCCGTAGAGCGCAATTCCGACGCGCACGCTTTCTCCCGGATCGATGAGACCACGCATCGTCGCTGCGCTGTTGGCTTCGTGCCGCGGCACATCGACGCCGGCGTCGCGAAACCTGGCGAACATCCGTTTGAAATTGGCTCTCTGCGTTTCGGTGTACGGGTCGCGCGGGTCACTGGCGTTTGCGAAGTGGGTATAGATCGCCTCGACGCGGGCGCGCGGCATGGTGCGAAGCACCTCGATGGCGCGGGGGATTTCGGAATCGCGGAACCCCATGCGCCCCATGCCCGAGTCGAGCTTCAGCGCGATTCGGAGATCGTGATCCCGGCCATGTGCGGACACGAGGTCGAGCGCCTCCGGGCCGACGATGCCGATGATGATGTCGTTTTCGGCAGCGATCGCGATCTGTGCCTCCTGCAGCGGCCCGAGGACGAGAATCGGAAGGGAGATGCCGGCACGGCGAAGCTCCAGCGCTTCTTCGAGCAGCGCCACGGCGATTCCTGAAACACGATCGGGACGGCAGCGGCGCGCCAGCTCCACCGCGCCGTGGCCGTACGCGTTCGCCTTCAGCACTGCGATGAGGCGCGATCCGGCCGGCAAGCGTGCCGCGATCGCATCAACGTTCCGTTCGAATGCCTCGAGATCGATCTCCGCCCAGGTCGGCCGGATCGCGGCGAGCGTCTCTTCGAATGTCAGCGACCGATCGTCGTGCGCCATTTCCTGCTCACCACAGCCGCAGATTCTGTCCGTTCATCGGCCGGGAACGTTCAGACGCGAGGAACAGAATCGCCTCCGCAACTTCCGCCGGCGCCATGTCGGCCGGCGCTCCTCCGCTCACCTTTGCCCACATCCCGGTGTCGACCGACCCCGGGCTGATGCAGTTCACCCGCACTCCGCGATCGCCCACTTCGACGGCCAGGGCCTCGGTCATCGAGATCAGCGCCCCTTTGCTCGCGCAGTACGACACGGATCCGGGAAATTTCTCCGGTCCGACCACTCCTGAGATCGACGATACGTTCACGATCGCTCCGCTGTGATTCGCAAGCATGGAAGGCAGCGCCCGTCGTGATGCCAGAAATGCGCCGCGTACGTTCACGGCGAACATTCGGTCCCATTCTTCGGGGGTGGTCTCCAGGAGAAGCCGCGGATCGGCCATGCCGGCGGCGTTGACGAGAAGGTAGCAGTCGCCGAAGCGGGACTCGGTCTCGGAAAAGAGGCGGTCGATCGCGTTCGGGTCGGCCACGTCTCCGGCCACTGCGAGCATGCGCCCCGCGTGTGCGGAGGCGAGGGCCTCGAGTTCTTCCGACGATCGTGCGAAGACGGCGACCAGCGCACCGCGCGCGGCGAGCATCTCCGCCGTGGCCCGTCCGATGCCGCTGGAGGCACCGGTGACGACTGCGACTTTGTCGCGGAGCTCGTTGTCCATACGCCTGCAATCTGTTCAGCCGCGCGGTCGCGGCACAATGCCTACACGTCGTTGCCCTGGGTTTTCGCGATGATCAGCAACCACTATCCTACGATGTACGGCGACCCGGCGCGGGACATCTGACTCACCGCGTGATCGTCATCGGATTCGCGGCCTTGTGGATGCTGTACAAGAAGGTCGCGGCCGTTCAGGGATCTCGCCGCAGGGCGAGCGCAACGTTCAGCGCGGATTCGACCGATGTTGCCCTCCCGCCCCACCACCGCATACGCTCGCCACATGCGCCTTCTCCAGATCGACGCGTTCACCGATGTCCCGTTCCGCGGCAACCCGGCCGCGGTCTGCCTTCTCGATCACGAACGCGATGCCGGCTGGATGCAAGACGTCGCTGCAGAGATGAATCTCTCCGAGACCGCGTTCGTCCTGCGCCAGGCCGACGGCTTCTCGTTGCGCTGGTTCACCCCGGCAGTCGAGGTCAATCTCTGCGGGCACGCCACGCTCGCCAGCGCCCACGCGCTGTGGGAGGAGAAGATCCTTCCGGCAGCCGACACCGTTCGCTTCCACACCCGCAGCGGGGTGCTCACGGCAACGCCCGCGGGAGGATGGATCGAGCTCGATTTTCCTTCTCAGCCGGCGAAAGCCGCGGAGCCGCCGCCGGGACTTCTCGAAGCGCTCGGGATCTCCGAGCCGCTCTTCGTCGGCAAGAACGTCGCTGACTACCTCGTCGAGCTCGACGACCCCGACGCTGTCCGGGCCGTGAGCCCCGACTTCGCCGAGCTGCGCAAGATCGACGCGCGCGCCGTCATGGTGACGAGCCGCGGCGCAGGCCAGTACGACTTCATCTCCCGCTTCTTCGCTCCGGCCGTCGGCGTAGACGAGGATCCGGTGACAGGATCGGCGCACACCTGCCTCACGCCGTACTGGACGAAGAAGTTGGGGCGGGACGAGTTGCTCGCGTTTCAAGCCTCGCGACGCGGCGGAGTGATCCGGGTCCGGCAGGCCGGCGAACGGGTGAAGCTGGCGGGGCAGGCGATCACGGTCCTCCGGGGTGAGCTGAAGGCGTGATCCCCGCGATCGTCAAGTCGCGCGACGTCCAGCTTCTGCCGTTCATGGAGCTGGCGTTGTGACTCCACGTGCGGTAGATGCCGATGAGCCCGCAGCACAACCTGTCGCGGTCGGCGATTCGCGTCTGCACAAGCGCGACGGCCCGCCGAAACTCGCCGCTAGAATCGCACCATGAACATCAGGGAGATGCTCGAGAAGATCGAGCTCGACACGCTCGTCCCCCAGGCCGCCAGAAGCGCCGAGACGCGCGGACGCGACCGCGAGGAGCCGGAGGACGATCTGCGCCCCGCGTACCAGCGCGACCGCGATCGCATCATCCACTGCAAGTCCTTCCGGCGCCTGAAGCACAAGACCCAGGTCTTTCTCGCCCCCGAAGGCGATCACTACCGCACTCGCCTCACGCACGTTCTGGAAGTGACGCAGATCGCGCGCACCATCGCCAAGTCGCTGCGCCTGAACGAGGTCCTGGCCGAAGCGATCGCCCTCGGTCACGACGTCGGTCACTCCGCCTTCGGACACGCCGGCGAGGCCGCGCTCAACAAGCTCGTCAAGGGTGGATTCGATCACTATCGGCAATCGGTTCGCGTGGTCGAAAAGCTCGAGCGCGACGGCGCCGGCCTGAATCTCACGATCGAAGTGAGAGACGGAATCCTCAAGCACTCCAAAGGCGAGAAGGGCGAGCTGCTCCGTAAGCGGGCGAAGTCGCGCGCGCTGACGCTCGAGGGCGACATCGTCCGCATCTCCGACATCATCGCTTACGTCAATCACGACATCGACGACGGCATCCGCGCCGGCATCATCTCCGAGAAGGACATCCCCAGGGAGATCCGCAGAACTCTCGGCCCCTCGCACGGCGCGCGCATCGACCGTATGGTGCGCGACGTCATCACCGCCACCCAGGGCTGTGGCTACGAAGCGATCTCCATGTCGGAGGAAGTGCTGCAGGCGCTCGAAGAACTGCGCCGCTACATGTTCGAGAACATGTACCTGCGCCCCAGCGTGCGCGCCGAGTTCGAAAAGGCGCAAAAGCTCCTCATCGCACTGTTCGAGCACGTCGTCGCTCATCCTGATGAATACCTCACCCCGTTGGAGGACGAGCCGGTGGAACGACTGGCCATCGACTTCATCGCCGGAATGACCGATCGGTACGCGATCACGCTCTACGAGAAGCTGTTCGTGCCGCATGCGTGGGTGTGAGGAGAACTGTCATCCCGAGCCGGTAAACGGCCAGGCGCCGATGGAGCGGAAGTGACACTGTCATTCCGAGCCGGCGGAACCCCGGAGGGGTGGAGCGCGGCGAGGAATCCCCCACCACCCCGGGAGTGCGGGGGATCCCTCACCGCGCTCCGCCGGCTTCGGAATGACAGAGTCACCGCCACAACCTCGACATTTTTCCGACCGCTCTGTTACCTTCCCGCCGTAGATGCCTCTCGCCTTCGGCCCCGATGAATCGAACCCCATGGTAGACACGCTGCTGCGGCAGCGCGTCCCGCAGTGGCAACAACTCAATCGCGCCATCGACAGCCGGGACGAGATGCTCCTCTTTGCGGACGAGACCTACGGCTTCGACCGCGACCTGGCCCTGTTCAGCTACTTCGCGAACGGGCTCGCACTCCGCGACGATCTGCGCCACATCGCGCGCTGCCGTTTCGGCGACGCCGCGATTCCATCGTTTCTCGATTTCGCCAGCGGCTACGGCCGCCTCACCCGCTTCCTCGTGCACGAGAAGATGGCTTCGTCGATCACCGTCTCGGACATCCTCACGGATGCGATGGAGTTTCAACGGAACCAGTTCGGGGTGCGCACGCTGCCCTCGGTGGGCAACGCCGCAGATTTCGATCCGCAGGGAAGCTACGACTGCATCTTCGTGGCCTCGCTGTTCACGCACCTCCCCCCCGACGCGTTCCGCGGGTGGCTCCGGCGGCTCGACGAGTCGCTGAGGCCCGGGGGTCTTCTGGTTTTTTCGGTTCACGACGAATCGCTTGCGCCG
>JADGOA010000019.1 GCA_017883215.1 Thermoanaerobaculia bacterium
CACTCCGGCGGTCGCCTGGCGGCGACCGCCGGCTACCCTCTGGCACCGCTCCGCGGTGCGAGCTTCTTCTTTGCATCCGTTCGGTTGCGGGCGAGCGTAACGAGGTTGCTCTGTGCCTCTGTGGTGAAAAACAGGCTTGGTATCGCCACGTTCCCGATTTCTGCACAGCCTCTCAGCATGACGGTGGCCTGGGCTCCCCTACTCGCTACTCGCTGAAGTTAGAACTCGCAGCCGAATCTCGCAAACGTCTCCTTGGCCAGCGTCGCCGCCTCCTTGCACTGCTGTGGCAGCGCGTCACGGCGCATGGGATCGGCGGCGGCGGCGCGCCACTCACGGCGCTGCCCTTCCAGCTGGGCGCGGTAGACCTGCTGTTGCTGCGCCGGCACTTTCCCGGTCAGGCAGGCCTCGTACTTCTCGAGATAGCCGTCGCATTCGTCGACACCGATCGGATCGACTGCGGCGACGTTGGCGTGAGCCGACGCCGCGGCAGCCGCTTCGTTCGCCTTGTTGACGGCGCCGAGCTCGTCCTTGGCCTGCTCTTTCGTGCAGGCGGTGATGGCCAGAAGAACGGCTGCCGCGATGAGAACTGTGCGCATGATCAATCCCTCGTCACTGCCGCCAAGTCACTGCCGAGGAGCTTCGACGCAACCTCCACGGCATGGGACAGTCCTTTCTCGTTCAGGAGGTCGATGGCGGCGTCGCGCGCTTTCTCCATCAGGTCGTGGTCGCGGAGGATGTTACCGAAACGGAAGCGCGGAACGCCGGACTGCCTGGTGCCGAGGAACTCGCCCGGGCCGCGGATCTCCAGGTCGCGCTCGGCGACCTCGAAGCCGTCTCGCGTTTCCGCGAAGAGCCGCAGCCGGTCCACCCCCGCCGCTCCCTGGTCCTCGTCGTGGATCAGTATGCACCACGACTTCCGCTCTCCGCGGCCGACGCGGCCGCGAAGCTGGTGCAATTGCGAGAGGCCGAAGCGATCAGCGTCGATGATGAGCATGACCGAAGCGTTCGGGACGTCGATGCCCACCTCGATGACCGTGGTGCTGACGAGGATGTCGATCTCCCCCGCCTTGAACCGCTGCATCGTCTCTTCCTTGTCGGCGGCGGTCATACGGCCGTGCATCATGGCCACGCGGCGCCTGACGAAGCGCTTGCGAATCTTCTCGAAACCGGCCGTGAGCGGTTTGAGGTTGAGCTTCTCTGACTCCTCGATGATCGGATAGACGACGTAGACCTGCGCGCCGGTGGCGATCTCGCGCTCGAGGAACGCGTACACCCGCTCCGCCGCCGAGGAGGTGCGAACTTCGGTCCGGATCTGCTGGCGGCCGGGCGGCAGCTCGTCGATGACCGACAGCTCCAGGTCGCCGTACATGGCCAGCGCCAGCGAGCGCGGGATCGGAGTGGCCGTCATGACCAGAATGTCGGGGGCCGCGGCCTTGGCGAAGAGCTTCTGCCGCTGCTCGACCCCGAAGCGATGCTGCTCGTCGACGATGGCCAGGCCGAGCGATTTGAACTTCACCTTTTCTTCCAGGAGCGCGTGCGTGCCGACGGCCAGTTGTACGTAGCCGTCGCGCAGTCCGGCCAGAAGCGTCCGGCGCTCCCCCGAATTCATCGAGCCGGTGGCCTTCGCCACCACCACAGAATCGTCAAGTAGTTGACTAATTCGCTGGTAGTGCTGCTCGACCAGGATCTCGGTGGGGGCCAGGAGCGCCACCTGGTGGCCGTTGCGGATGGCAATCATGGCCGCGATCAGGGCCACGATGGTCTTGCCGCTGCCGACGTCGCCCTGCAGCAGCCGGTACATCGGACGGTCCGACTGCAGGTCATCGGCAATCTCCTTCAGCACACGTTTCTGTGCATCGGTCAGGCGGAACGGAAGGACGCGCCGGACCTCCTCCCGCAGCTCGTCGCTGATCTCGATGCGCCGCTCCTTTCTCCTCACCTCTTCGCCGGCCCGGCGGATGCGCAAGGCCAGCTGAAAGGCGAAGAACTCCTGAAGGATGATGCGCAGGTGCCACGGCGAACGGGAGCGGAGGAACTCCTCGGTGAGCTCCTTCGGCCGGTGGATCGCGTCGATCGATTCCACCAGCGGCCCTACGCCCAGTCGCTCGCGCACCTCCGCCGGGAGCTCGTCGGCCATCGACGGCAGCCCCTCGTCGAGGGCAACGCCGATCAGCCGCCGCAGTTGCTTCGGCGGAATGTTTCCCACCTTCGAATAGATCGGGACGATCGCCCCTTCCTCATCCTCGGCGCCTTCGAACTTCTCCCAGTCAGGCGATTCGATCTGCACGTGCCCGCCCACCGTCGCCCGCGGGATGCCGTACACCGAGAGGCGGTCGCCGCGGTGGATCTGCTCGGCGAGAAAGTTCTGATTGAAGAAGACGATCTTCACTCCGCCGCTGCCGTCCTCGAGGACGATCTCGAACAGCTTCAGATGCTTGAGCGGTGAGATGTGTGCGCGCGCGCTGATCACGCGGCCGCGCAGGAGCACGGGCGACTCGATGTGCCGGCCGATCTCCGCGATGCGCGTGGGGTGGCGCCGGTCTTCGTAGCGGAAAGGAAAGAACCAGACGAGATCGCGAACGCTCTCGATGCCGCTGGCGGCGAGCATTTTTGCGCGCGCCTCGCCCACGCCTTTGAGGAACTGTACGGGTGTCTCAGCAGAAACCTGCACGAAGGGGATTGTGCAACAGGTTCTGCGACATGCTGCAAAGTTCTACTCCGCGGAGAGCGAGTGGTTCAGGAGGGCGCGATCTACTCGAAGACCGTCTTCATAGCGATCAGACCGATCTTGACGAGGTCGCCGTTGTGCAGGGTCACGGGGACGCCTGTGGGGATGCGCTGATCGTTGACGTAGGTGCCGTTGACCGTGCCGACCTCTTCGAGGACGTGATAGTCGTCGCCGGCGTGAATGATCTTCGCGTGACGCCGGGAGACTGAGCGGTTCGTGTCGACGGGCGTGAGGTCTACATCGGGGAGAATTCCGGTGACGGGGTCGGCGCGGCCAATGGTCGTTTCGTCGCCGCCGCTCAGGAAGAATGCCGTGCCGGTGGCGACGTCGACGAGGCGATGCCGCGTGGCCTTTTCGGGCTGGGAGATCTGGGTGGCGTCGAGGCCGGCGTGGTCGGCATCGACTTCGCGGCCGACGAGTCGCTCCAGCAGAGCGTTGGCCTCGCGGAGGCGCTTGGAGTACTTGCGGATGATCCGGACCGCGATCTCCGGGTTTCTCCGGAGCATGTCGTCGAATTGCGATCCGTTGATGAGGAGGACTCGGCTTTCGCTGGCGGCGACGGCATCGGCCGTGCGCGGCGCGGCTTCCAGCAAGGCCATCTCGCCGAAGAAATCGCCCTTCTCCAGGCGGGAGAGAAGGTGCGATTCGCCGCCGATGTGCTTGATGATGTCGACGGCGCCGTCGAGAATGATGTACATCTCCGTTCCGAGGTCACCCTGTTCGAAGATGCGCTCGCCTGTACCGAAAGTGGCGGAGTTTTCCTTCACCGGGTCCTTTCCGCTCGTCGATTTGAAAACTGCCTTCATTCTGCCGAACCCCTCACCACCGTGCCACAACCGGCTCCACGACGGTCAGCGAGGTCTCGTCTGTGCTGAGACGGACGCGCGCCCCGACCGGCATGAGGAGGTTGTCTCCACGGTGGCCGAATGGGAGATCGCGGACAACCGGAATTGCAAGGGACCCGAAGAACTCGCGCAGCAGCAGGTCGATTTCCGCCGCTTCACCGCAGTCTTTGAGCTTACCGACCACTACCCCACGAACCCGCCGGAATCTACCAGACAGCCTCAGGTGGGTCAACATACGGTCCAGGCGGTAGACCGGCTCTTCGACGTCCTCGAAGAACCAGATTCCGTCGTCGACCCAGAAGTCGTAAGGGGTGCCGATCAACGAGTTGGTGATCGACAGGCAGCCGCCGAAGAGCGTCCCTTCCGCCTCGCCGTCGAGGACGACCTGCTCCCGGGCGAAGGAATGCCGCAGGGGGGCCTCGCCGGCAAGGAGCGACCAGAACCAGCGCTCGATCTCGGGCGAGAGGCCGTTGAAGAAATCGAGGTTGACCATCGGTCCATGAAAGCTGATGAGATTGCATCGGACGGCGATGGCTTGATTGAGGGCAGTCAGATCGCTGAAGCCGATGATCGGGCGAGGATTGGCGGCGATGGCGTCGTAGTCGAGGCGGTCGAGGATGCGCATCGCGCCGTATCCGCCGCGGGCGAAGAAGTAGCCGTCGTATGCCTCGGACCTCAGGAATTGGTTGAAGGTCTCGGCGCGGAGGGCATCGTTCCCGGCGAGGTAGCCGTGCTCGCCGGCCGCAGCGATGTTGGGCGCGAGAGTGACGCGGAGTCCCGCCGCTTCCAGTTTGCGCGTCGCCTCTTCGATCCGCGGCATCTCCGACGGAGAGGAGAGGGCCAGAACTGCGACGTGGCCGTTGCGTGAAAGAGGGTGTGGGCGTGCGAGCACACAGCGGAGGATAGCAAAGGGGGTGCGCGGTTGCTCCCCCTCCCGCCCAGTTACTGAGTTGCTGAGTTGCTCAGTGACTCAGTTGCGAGATGACGCGATCTGACCGCCACACGCCAACTGAGTAACTCAGCAACTGGGCAACTGAGCAACTGGGCGGGGGGGTAAAACACGAACGCCGCCCTTTGTGGGGGCGGCGCGAGCAACGTGGAGTGAACCTGTAAGCCGAATTTTGTCCCGCTTGCACGGCGGGGATCATTCATCTGCCACTCGCGTTACCGCGGTGGTCGAGCAACCTACCCGGAAGCTTTCAACGGAAACGGGCGATTCCACTGCTTCCCTATTTGGTCTTGCTCCGCAGGGGGTTTACCAAGCCGGAGCCGCTCACGCGGTCCGCGGTGCGCTCTTACCGCACCGTTTCACCCTTGCCTCCTCGCGTCTTGCGACGCGCGATCGGCGGTCTATTCTCTGTTGCACTTTCCGTCGCGTTGCCGCGCCTGGACGTTATCCAGCCTGCTGCCCGTAGGAGTTCGGACTTTCCTCCGCGCCCGTTGCCGTGCGCGGCGATCCCCCGATTCGCTCCACGTGAGGAGTGTAACAGGACACGCCGGCAGAACTTCCCCGCTGGACATGTGTGGGTCGCGGTGCGCCTCTAAAGGGGGTCGGAGGTCAGGGGTCGGGGGTCGGGTTCGCATGCCAGACGCTACGCCTCCGACCCCCGAGCCCCGAGCCCCGACCCCCCATAAATTACTACGCTTAAATTGCTGCCGTTAAGCAATTTACTAACAATGTCTGCCGGCCGACATCAGAATTTCTGTCGGTTTTTAGGATCAGAAAAGTACGCATTCCAATCCTCGGCCGGCGAGGCGTCAGGGTCGCGCTCCAACTCCTGCAGCTCACGGACGAACTGCGCGGCGTCGATCACCTTCACCCGGCGGCCGCCCACCCTCGCCCCGAGCTCGCGGTCGCTTGTGACGACGTACCCGGAAGCGCCGCTGCGGACGCGCTCGACGATCAGCTCGTCGGCGCTGCGCGTCCCGCTGAAGACGATCGTTGCCGCACCGAGATGACGCGCGAAACTCGGAGGCTCCGGTCCGTCGAAGTAGCACGTGACCTTCGTCTTGCGAAGCCGCGCAAAGGAGGCGGCCACGCGCGCCAGCTCGCGTTTCGGCTCGACCGCCTTCAGGTCGGCGCGCAGCGCACCGAGGACGTTACTGCCGTCGATCAGCCAGGGCATTCGGGGAACGCGAGTAGCGAGTGGCGAGTAGAGGCGCGGCAATCGTCAATTTCGACATCGATTCCCTACTCGCTACTCGCTGCCTTTTGGAACGCTCACTACGACCGCCGCTGCCGATCCCTTCAGCGCTGCCGGGATCGCGCTCTTCGCAGCCGTGGCTTCCGCTTGCGTCGCGTAGTGTCCCCAGAACACCCGATAGCACGGTCTGCCGCGATAGGAGAACGGCACGAACCAGACGTTCGATCCGCCGTGCTTGACTGCGGTCGTCAGAGAAGCGCTCTCACAAACGAGCTCGAATTGAACCGTGTAGTTGCCGCCCGGCTGCGCGGCGAACTTCCGCGCCATCTCATCGTAGTGCGCGCGCAGCGCATCCGAAGGAGGAGCCCCCGCGTTCGTGATCGTGGCTCCCGCCGTCCCCTGCTGGACATACGTTCCTGACGAAACGGGCGCCGCTGGGGCGGCCGTCTTCGCCGTTGCCGCCGTCGTTACAGGAGGAACCCGGGCCGTTGTGGCCGCCGCTGCCGGAGGCGCTGTGAGCGCCGCGGGCTGCGAGCTCGTCGCCTGAGGAACGGAGGCCGTCACTGGCGCCACCGTTCCCGCCGTCTTCGTCACCGGAGAGATCGGAGCCGGCACGCGGCGCCGCGGGCGCTCCGCCGCCGGTGTCACCTGCGCCTGCGAAGAAACGGCCGATCGCGACTGCCACCAGTTCCATACCGCGACGCCACCGAACGCGATTGCGATCAGTACCGCGGCCCCGATCAGGATCCAGATCCACTGATTCGGCTTCGACGGCTTCTTCGCGACCTGCCGCATCGACGGCGGCAACCTGTCGCTCGACCGCTGCGGTGCGGCTGCCCGGCGCGCCGTGTCGAGCTGTGCCTCGTCGAAGCCCCATTGCTCCGACGTGGCTGCTGCGGCCGGCACCGCCTGCACATCCCATTTCGCCTTCGGGACCTCCGCGGCTGGCGTCGGTGGAGCTGCACCTGCCGGCGCCGCCTGCTGAGGCGCCGGCTCCGCGCCCCATGCCGGCATCTGATCGATTCGGCCCGGCGCCGGCGCCGCCTCGAACTGCGCCTCGCTCATCGCCGGTGCGACCGGGAAGTCGAGGCCAAGACTCAGCGGCGGCTCCTCGGCAGGAGGCACCGCCTCGTCCCACATGTCGGAGGCGTCAGCAACGCCTTCCGCGCCGAGCGCGAGGTCGTCTTGCGTCTCGAATGAAATCTCAGGTGATACTTGAGGTTCGCCTGCGCGCTCCAGCAGACCGAGCAGCGCCAGAGCGTGCAGGAGCTTGTAGACATTGAACGAGTCCTTGCCGGACGTCGAAGCCACTTCGGCCGCATTGCGGGTGCCGTCGATCTGTGCCGCGATTGCCTCGGCGTCCTCGTTGAGTCCGAGCGCACGGAAGCTCTCGGCAAAAGTCGGCGCCTTCCGGAATACGGCGTTGCCACCGTCGAGCGAGCGTTCGTACTTCTGTCGCTCCTGATCCGTGACCACGAGCTCGATGATGATCTGCGGGAGCGGGAAGAGCATTCCCTCCTCGCGCTTGGGCAGGTAGTCGGCGACGACAGTGAACTGTCCCGCGGGCCAGTTGTCGATCGAGCGGATGACGCCGATGACCTGTGCGCGGCGAGCCCAGGTGAGCTCTTTTCGCGTGATGAAGCCGAGGTTCAGCAGCGCGTCGCCGAGGGTCTCGGTCTCTTTTCGCTTCCCGAGCGCCTGCTTCACGTGTTCACGCGTGACTTTGCCCGCGCGCAAAAGGATCTCGTCGATACTGTCGGCACGGTCGTTGGTGGACGCCGACAGCACATCGCCCGTCTTGAAGTAGATGATCTTGATGATGCCGTCGTTTTCGAACCGCACGGCACCTGTGAACCGCTCCCGCCCCATCTCAACGAGATGTTCGATGACGTGGATCTCGCCGATTTCACCTTCGAACTTCATGCTGACTCCGCCCTCACTTGCGTTGCAGAAGGACCCTGAGCTGATTATCGCATGCAGAAATGAATGCGAGTGCACCGATTCATGTGCGGTGTCTGCGGGTGCAACAGGATGATGTGGCACAGACACTCCTGTCTGTGCCTCCCACGGGCCGTGCACAGACAAGAGTGTCTGTGCCACAGAGAAACAGTAGGAGAAGCCTAACTCGCGTGCAGATCGTCGTAGACCTGCTGGCCGACCTTCTTCCCGAGGACGTTGATCAGGTCCTGCGACGAAGCCTGCCTGACCGCGGACAAGCTGCCGAAGCGTTCGATGAGCAGGCGTCGGCGCTTCTCCCCGATTCCGCGAATGTCGTCGAGCTCGCTGTGGAGAACGCGCCTGGCGCGGCGGCGGCGATGCGAGGAGACCGCGAAGCGGTGCGTCTCGTCGCGCACCATCTGCAGCAACTGCAGCGCCGGATCATGACGATCGAGCCGGAGCGGCTCTTCGCGATCCGGCAGGTAGACCTCCTCCTCGCGTTTCGCCAGGCCGGCGATGGTGAGCTCTTCGATCCCCAGTTTGTTGAGCGCCGTGAGCGCCGCGTTGAGCTGACCGCGGCCGCCGTCGATCAGAATCAGGTCCGGAAGCGCTTTCTCGTCTGCGAGCAGGCGGCGGTAGCGGCGGTCCACCGCCTCCGCCATCGACCGGAAGTCGTCGGCTCCCGCCACGGTCTTGATGTTGAAGATGCGGTACTGGTTCTTGTCGAACTTCCCTCCGTCCAGGACGACCATCCCGGCGACGGAATCGGATCCCTGGATGTTGGAGATGTCGAACGACTCGATCCGCAGGATGTCTCCGTGCGCTCCGAGGAGTTGTCCCAGTCGCGAGGCAGCGATCTGGAGCCTGTCCTGCTGCGATTTCCGGAAACGCGACTCGTGGGACAGCTGCGCGTTGCGGATCGCGAGATTCATCCGGTCGGCACCCTTGCCGCGCTGCGGTACGCGGACCTGGACCTTCCGGTTCGCCTGGGTGCTCAACCAGTCGGCGAGCAGTTGCTGATCCTCGACCTCCGTCGTCACGAGGATCTCCGGCGGGATGAAGAGATTGTCCTGGTAATACCGTTGCAGTACCTCGCTGATGAAGTAGCCAGGCTGGTAGTCGGGGACTTTTTCCCAGAAGAGCTCTCGCCGGTCGACGAGGTTGCCGTCGCGCAGGACGAATACCTGAATGGCGACGTCGCCTCCCTCTTCGTACACACCCCAGACGTCCGCGTCCTCGTCGCCCGCTGACGCGACCTGCTGTTCCGCCTGTAAGCGCTCGACGGTGCGGATCAGATCGCGGTAGTACTTCGCGAGCTCGAAGTTCTCGTCTGCGGCCGACTTGTACATCCGGCTCGACAGGCGGTCCTGCAGCTCCTTCGACTTGCCCCCGAGAAAGAGGACGACGTCGTCGACCATGTCGCGATACTCGGCGGTGGTGGTGAGGCCGACCACGCACGGCCCGAGACACTGGTGCATGTCGTAGTAGAGGCAGGGACGTGCGAGGGCGCTCTTCCCTTCCTCGATCTCGAGGTCGCAGCTGCGGAGCTTGAACTGGTCGGCGACGAGCTTGAGGATGCGCCGTGCGGTGCCGGCGAAAAACGGACCGAAGTAGAGGTCTCCCTTTTTGCGATCGACCCGGCGGGTGAAGACGACCCGCGGATACGGCTCGGAGAGCGTGACCTTGATGTAGGGGTAGGTCTTGTCGTCGCGGAGGAGGATGTTGTAGCGCGGCTGGTGGGCCTTGATGAGGTTGTTCTCGAGGAGAATGGCCTCGAGCTCGTTGTTGGTCGTGAGGAACTCGATCGTGTCGATCTCGCTCACGAGCGTCATCGTCTTCGCGTCGCGCGCGCCCCGACCGACCAGGTACGAGTTCACCCTGCTGCGGAGATTGCGCGCCTTTCCGACGTAGATGACCTCACCTTCGGAGTTCTTGTGGAGGTAGACGCCAGGTCGTTCAGGAAGCTCTTTGATGCGCGCCTTGAGGCGGTCGTAGCGGGTATCGGACATCGGACGCATGTAGAACAGATGCGGAGACGGTTGTCATCCGGCGGAGTGCGGACGTCCTCGTCCGCGACGATCGGACGTCCCCGTCCGATCGTGCTCTGGCGCCCGAGCGACTATCCCTGCGGCGTTCCGCCGGCCCTGCGACGTTCCGCCGGACGAGGACGTCCGGCGGATGCGGACGAGGACGTCCGCACTCCTAGAAACGCTTCAGGAACTCGCCTGCGGCGCGGCGAAACTCTTCAGCCCATTCGTGGCCGCCGTCGAAGAAGCAGAAGGTAACGTCAGCACCGTCGAAGAACTTCAAGTCTTTCTTTAGCTTTTCCTCCGTGTACCAGTCGTCCCGGGCGCCGCGGCCAACGAGTGCGGGTGGCAGGTCTGTGGAGCGCTCTACGTCCGATGGAACGCCCCCACCGAGGACGATGAGGCCGGCTGAACGGATGGCCGCGGCGGCGCGCCAGGCCATCGCCGCTCCCTGCGAGAAGCCGGCGAACACGACCACCCGGGCTGCCGGAAACTGCTCCACGACTCGGCGGACGTAGGCCACGTTGTCGGCAATGGCGTGCTCGCGATCCACCCGCGTCATCCAGCTTGCGACGACCTCCGGCGACCTCCGAACGTAGAACGGGTGGAGTGCCTGCACCGCGACGAGCGTCCACTCCCCCGCTCCCGGGAGCTTTTCGAGCTCGGCCATGTGCGCCTCGGCGTTTTCCGCATAGCCGTGGAAGCCGATCAGGACGCGCTCCTCCGGACCGGACCGCAGGAGGTAGCGGCCGTGGACGGAGGTCTCGACGTGTCTGGTTTCGACCATGGTCATTTCGCTGACTGGTCAATATGTTGACCAGTCAGCAGGCGGAACATTGTACACGCCGCACGCCCGCCCGGTCGCCGGGTCGCCAGGTCACAAGGTGCACCCAGGCAACCCGGCGCCCCACGAACCCGGTGACCGGGTGGGTGGGGTGGTCGTTGCGCAATCCGCCCTCTGCCGCGACAATGCGCGGCGTGCACGCGATCGTGGTGATCCCCTGCTACAACGAGGAGAAGCGCTTCGACCGCGATGCGTTTCGCCGCTTCCGGCTCGAAGGGCACCGCGTCGAGCTCTGCTTCGTCGACGACGGCAGCCGTGACGGCACGCGAGGCGTGCTCGAATCGCTCGCCGCCGAGGATCCCGAGAGGTTCAGCCTGGTGGCGCTGGAGCGCAATTCCGGAAAAGGCGAGGCGGTCCGACGAGGAATCGTCGCGGCAGCCGAACGCCGACCGGACTGCTTCGGCTTCTGGGACGCCGATCTCGCCACCCCGCTCTCGGAGCTGCCGGCATTCATGAGCATCCTCGACAGCCGTCCGGAGACCGACATGGTCTACGGCGCTCGAGTCCGCCTCCTGGGCCGCGAGATCAGCCGCCGGCCGGCACGCCACTACGTCGGCCGCATCGGTGCCACGCTCATCTCCAGTTCCCTTGGCCTCGCCGTCTACGACACCCAATGCGGCGCGAAGCTCTTCCGGAACACGGCGGCGATCCGCGATGTCTTCGCAAAACCGTTTCTGTCTCGATGGATCTTCGACGTGGAGATCATCGCCCGCTATGTGAAGGCGAACGGACGCGATGCGGCCGCGAAGGCGATTTACGAGCTCCCGCTGAAGATCTGGCGCGACATGCCCGGGTCCAAGGTGATGTCGATCGATTTCCTCCACGCCCTGCGCGACCTCTGGAAAATCCATCGCACCTACCACCTCGATCAGTAATGGGCTTACATTTACGTCATGCGAACGATTTTCGTCGGACTCCTCGGCGTGGCACTGTGCGCTGCTTCCGCTTCAGCCCAGACATACGGCCTCGGCGTCGGAGCCGCGTCTCCCGATTCGGTTGTGCTGAAGATCGACGGCAAGAACAAGACGGTTCAACTCGGAACGGGGACCGCGACGCCTGCCGCGGAGGCGTTCCTGAACTGTCTCATCACCGGCCGCGTGGTGAAGGTCGAGCGCACCGGTTCGACGGCGAAGCTGTTGATGCTCGACTCCAGCAATGTCGCCGATCACGTGCGCGAATTCCTGCAGACGAAGACGACGACGGACCCGTGCGCGCTCGGCCACGCAGCGTATGCGCGGGCGTTGCCTCCAGCCAAGGCGTCAGCCGCCCCAGACGTTCCTTCAGCGGCAGCCGAAGGAAAGAAGAGGCTCGGACGCCGGGCGCCGGAGGCAAAGGTCATTCCCGGCGACGAAAGGGAGAGGGTGCTTGGTCAGGCGTTGGCGCCGCCCCGGCCCAGCACGACGGCAGCGCGGCCGACGACGGCGCCGGCGCAGGACTCTGCAGCACCGGTCATGCAGACCTTGCCCGCCGCGACGGTCGAGCAGCCGAAGATGGCCACGCCGCCGACGGCCCCTCCGCCGGCAACCTCAACGTCTCCGCAGTAGCGCGAGCCGGGCCCTGTACGCGCAGGAACGCGTCCGCTCTCGGTGCAGAGAGCTGCGGACGCGCCGCTGCGCGTCCACACGGGTCCAAAGTTGTCGGAGGCAGCAAAGGGTCCACCCTCCTAAACGAAGATCCGGATCTCCTTGAGCTCGCGGATGCGGTCGCGGAGCTCGGTGGCCTTTTCGAAGTCGAGGTTCTTGGCCGCTTCCTTCATCTCCTTCGTCAGGCGGGCGATGCTCTTGTCCAGATCGCCGTCAGACGCGAAATCGAGCCTGCTGCGCTGGCCTGGAGCGGGAGCGAGATCGACGTAATCGAGGTTGGCCATGCGCACCAGGTCGGAATCGATGGCTTTGATGATCGTAGCCGGCTCGATGCCGTGCTCCTCGTTGTACTGCTGCTGGATGGCGCGGCGGCGGTTCGTCTCGCTGATGGCATTGCGGAGTGAATCGGTGAGCACGTCGGCGTAGAGGATCGCCACGCCGTTCAGGTTTCGGGCGGCGCGGCCGATGGTCTGGATCAGCGACGTCGTCGAGCGGAGGAACCCTTCCTTGTCCGCGTCCAGAATGGCCACGCACGAGCATTCCGGAATGTCGAGTCCTTCGCGCAGCAGATTGATCCCGATGAGCACGTCGTACACACCCATGCGGAAGTCGCGCAGGATGGCGATGCGCTCCAGCGTCTCCACATCCGAATGGAGGTAGTTGACCTTGATGCTCAGCTCCATGAGGTAGCGGGTCAGGTCCTCGGACATCCGCTTCGTCAGCGTCGTCACCATGACTCGCTCGGACTTCGACACGCGCTCCCGAATGACGCCGATGAGGTCGTCCACCTGCCCCTTCACCGGCCGGATGATGATCTGCGGATCGAGCAGACCGGTGGGGCGGATGACCTGTTCGACGAACTGGCCGCCGGTCTTCTCGAGCTCATACGGCCCGGGAGTGGCGGAGACATAGACGATCTGATCGAGCTTCCCCTGGAACTCGTCGAACGACAGAGGGCGGTTGTCGATGGCGCTGGGCAGCCGGAAGCCGTACTCCACCAGGGTTTGTTTCCGCGCGCGATCACCGCCCCACATGGCCCGCACCTGGGGCACGGTCTGATGTGACTCGTCGATGACGAGCAGGAAATCTTTCGGGAAGTAGTCGATGAGAGTGGGCGGCGGCTCGCCCGGCTCGCGGCCGCTCAGATGGCGGCTGTAGTTCTCGATGCCGTTGCAGTATCCGAGCTCGGCGATCATCTCCAGGTCGAAGAGCGTCCGCTGCGACAACCGCTGCGCTTCCAGCAACCGGTCGTTCGCGCGCAGGAACGACACGCGCTCATCGAGCTCGACGCGGATGTTCTCCATGGCCCGCAGCAGCCGCTCCCGCGGGGTGACGTAGTGCGTGCGCGGATAGATCGCCAGGCGGTCGTACGGCTTCCCCGCCCGCCCCGTGATGGGGTCGATGCGGGTCATCTTGTCGATCTCGTCGCCGAAGAACTCGATGCGCACGGCATCGTCCTCGTAGGCGGGCCACAGCTCGAGCACGTCGCCTCGCACGCGGTACGTGCCGCGCCCCAGGTCGTACGGCGTCCGTTCGTACTGCATCTCCGTCAGACGCCGGAGGTAGTCGATCATCGGTTTCTCGACGCCGCGCTCGAAGAACAGCAGCATGCCGAAGTACAGGTCGGGGTCGCCGATGCCGTAGATGCACGAAACGGAAGCGACGATGATCACGTCCCGCCGCTCGAACAGAGATTTCGTCGCCGCCAGCCGCAGCTTGTCGATCTCGTCGTTCTTGGTCATCTCCTTTTCGATGTACAGGTCGCTCTGCGGGATGTAGGCCTCGGGCTGGTAGTAGTCGTAGTAGGAGACGAAGTACTCGACGGCGTTCTCGGGAAAGAAGTTGCGGAATTCCTGATAGAGCTGCGCGGCGAGAGTCTTGTTGTGGCTTAGAACCAGGGTCGGGCGGTTGGTCGCCTCGATGAGCTTGGCCACCGTGAAGGTTTTCCCCGACCCCGTTACGCCGAGCAGCACCTGATGCTTCTCCCCCGACCGCACGCCGGCGGTCAGCTGCCGAATGGCCTCGGGCTGGTCGCCCTGAGGCTCGAAGTTGGAGGCGAGCCGAAAGCTCATTTCTTTTGCTTGTGCGGATTCGGGGCCGGAGCGGTGTTCACGTCGTGCACCAGCCGGGTGAGCTTGTCGGCCTCGGCTGCAGTGATCCGCTGATCGGAAATGGCGGTGCGCAACGAAGACATGACGGGGTCGAGACTCGCCACCGAAACTCTGCCGCTACGGATGTTTTCACGCAAACGCGTGATCTCGTCGGCGAGCTGTTTCCGTTCCTGCGGCGTCACGTCTTTCGTGTACATCGTCGCCAGCTCGTCGCTCATTCTGCCGAGCAGCGGATCCATCAGCCGGCCCAGCCCGAGGTGCCCGACCAGGGCCCCGCCCGCAAAGAGCAGCAGCAGCAGAGTTGCCGACACGAGCCCACATCCGATCGCCACACCGCGTGGCACGATGGGACGGACTTCCGTCTGTAGTGACGAGTAATATCGCACCGGAGTGCGGATACCGCTACCGTGCGACAGCTCGGGGGGGATTGAATCGGGCGAGGTGGGGTCCGACAAGGTATCCTCAAAAACCGCGTGAGTTAAGGCGCGGTGAATGTATCATGCCGGTAACGACCGGTCTGAAATCTCAATCGAAAGGAACTCGCTCTGATGCCGCCGTTGTCAAAGGTAACAGTCCTGATTCTCGACGACAATCCACTCGTCCTGAAGCTGGGACGCGCCTTGCTTGAACGCGAAGGTTGTACGGTCCTGACAGCCTCGAGTTGGATCGAGTTCAATCACGTCCTTGCCAGCAATACCCCCGACATCATTTTTCTGGACGTGAACCTGCCCAGCATCAAGGGCAACCGCCTCAGCGAGGTGCTGAAGTCGCAGTCCAACAAGAAGGACATCCCCATCGTCTTGATCTCCGATCTTCCGGAGAAGTCGCTCGAGGAGATGTTCCCGAGCTCCGGCGCCAACGCGTGGATGCGCAAGCCGCTGACGCGGGACAAGATGGTCGACATGATCGGCAAGTACGTGCCGGCGACATAGCCATCCACTGCCATCACCGCCCACGAAATGAACGAGCCGGCTTGCGCCGGCTCGTTCTGGTTTGTGCCGCTTTTGCAGAGCAAAGGGCCGCGAAGCGGGGGTGAGGGGCTGTCATTCCCTCACAACTTGTGCCGCCGCGCGGTTCTCACACGCGGGATGACGCATTCACGGATTCGCGTCGCACTCCGCAACGATCTTTGGCCGCGGCGACGTTATGCGCCGGGCGGCTTTGCAGGCACCGGCGCCGCCGGCTCTTTTACCGGCGGCGGCGCAGTCGACGTCGGCGGGGCGGGTGGAGGAGCGGTGGACTTGACGCCGGGCGATTCGTCGACGTTGGGAGCCGGCGATTCGGCGCTCTCGCCTGACTGCGCAGATGCGTCAGCCACTGGTTGCGTCGGCTCCAGTTCCTTCGGCTGATAGAACGGCCGCTGCAGGTAGTACGGCAACTTGCTCACGGCGACCGTTGCGCCGCTGCAGTCTTTGTCCGGCTCTTGTCCGGCGACGAACGCCTCCTGGATCACCCGCTCGCATGGGCCGATGCCGCGCCGTCCGGTCCTGAGGTCCATCGGCACCACCACCACTCCGGGCGGCTGATCGAAGTCGGGGCGCGACGTCCTTAGTTTGAGCTGGTCGAGCTTCTTGAAGATCTCGATCCAGATCGGCAGAGCCACTTCTGCGCCCGTGGCTCCCCCTCCCAGCGAGCGGCTCGGGTCGTCGTATCCGATCCAGATGTCGACTGTGAACTCGGGCGAGAAGCCCAGGAACCAGGCGTCGGTGTAGCCGTTCGTGGTCCCTGTCTTTCCGGCCAATGGAGGAGGGAGGACGTGAGCCGCGTAGGCAGTGCCGCGGTCGACCGAGCCGCGCATGACGTGTCCGAGCACGTACGCAACCTGCGGCTGCGTCGCCTCGGAGAGCTCGGGCAACGGTTCTTCGAGAATCTTGTCGGTCTGATCGGTGATCCGCTTCACCAACCGCGGCTTCACATAAACGCCGTTGTTCGCGAAGACGTTGTAGGCCGCAGCCATCTCCATCGGCGAAACGCCTGCAGCGCCGAGCGCCAGCGACGGATAGCGCGGCAGGTCGGAGGTGATGCCGCAGCGCTTCGCAAAGCTCACCACCGCGTCGCCGCCGATCATCATGTACGTCTTCACCGCCGGGACGTTGATGGAGAGCTCGAGCGCGCGCTGGATGGTGACGATGCCGGCGTACTTGCCGTAGTAATTCTTCGGCGCGTAGATCTGGTTGCCGACGGGGATGGCGATCGGAGCGTCGAACAGGGTGTCCGCCGGTGTCAGCCCCTTCTCGAACGCCGCGCCGTAGACGAAGGGCTTGAACGAGGAGCCGGTCTGCCGGCGCGACTGAACGGCGCGGTTGAATTTCGAGGTCGCGAAATCGTATCCGCCGACCAGCGCACGCACCTCGCCGCTCTTCACATCCAGCACGACCGCAGCGCCCTGGACCTGTGGCAGCTGGTCGAGAACCCAGCGCCGCTGCCGGGTCTTGGCATCCTCGTCCAGGCGCACGTAAACCAGATCGCCACGGTTCAGTACGCCGGCCATGCTCTTCTTTCCCGTCCAGGCGTAGCCGGCGGCGGGCAGCTCGATGTGGTCTTTGTTCACTCTGACGGTGACAGTCTGATCCGCGCTCACCACCACTGCCGGGTAGAGCTTGTCGATCGTGTACGGCTCGTTGCTCCAGCTGGGATCGCGGTAGTTCTCCGGGTCGATGCCCTCAGTCAAGAGGTTTCGCGACGGCCTGCGGAAACCGCGGCGGTGATCGAAGTTCCGCAGCCCTCTCTGCAGCGCCGCCTCCGCCGCCTGCTGCACGGCCAGGTCGAGAGTCGAATAAACCTTCAGGCCGCGTTGATAGAGGTTCTCCACACCGTACTCCGGCTTTCGCTCGATGTACTGGCGGATCTCCTCGGAGAAATACGCGCCGACTTTAGGAGCTTCCTCGCGATAAGTGCCGAGGACCAGCGGAGCGTTGGCCGCCTGCTGGTACTGCTGCCGGTTGACGTAGCGCTCTTCGAGCATGCGCCGCAGCACGAAGTTCCGGCGACTCAGGGCGCGTTCGGGATGCGAGATGGGGCTGTAGTACATCGGGGCCCGGATCAGTCCGGCCAGCGTGGCCGCTTCGGGCAGGTTCAGCTCTTTGGCGTGCTTGCCGAAGTACAAGCGGGAGGCCGACTCCACCCCGTACGCCCCGTGGCCGAGATACATCTGATTGGCGTACAGCTCGAAGATCTGATCCTTCGTGAAGTTCTTCTCGATGTCGACGGCGAGCAAGGCCTCGTTGACCTTGCGGCGCCAGCTCTTCTCCGGCGTGAGGAAGACCTGTTTCGCCAGTTGCTGGGTGAGCGTGGAAGCTCCCTGCACCTTCTTCCCGGCGAGGGCGTCTTTGAAAAGCGCACGGAGGATCGCCTTGGGGTTGATGCCGCCGTGGTGGTAGAAATCCGCATCCTCTGTGGCGACGATGGCATTGACCAGCAGCGGCGAGATGTCGCGTTTCGTGACGATGATCCGCTTTTGAATGGCGTACTCGGCGAAGGGCACCCCGTTGCGGTCGTAGATCCTGGTGATGACCGCGGGCGTGTAGTCCTCGAGCGATTTGACGATCGGCACGCGCACCGCGTGCGCCAGCACAAAGCCGGTTGGAACGCCGAAGGCCAGGGCGATGATGACGACAAGGAGACGGCTGCGATTCCGCGGAGGAACTGCCGGCATGTTCTGATCTTCGGCCACGGTCCATCAGTTTACCGTGAGCGGCAGGCCGCTGTACCGGCGAGTAGCGAGTAGCGGGGAGGAGGCCCCCCCCACCTCCCTACTCGCCACTCGCTACTCGCTACTCGCTATCGACGGGCCATACTCACGATAAACTAGCGGGCAAATGTCCACAGTGTCCAACCCAAGCGCCAGTCCGACGGCGTCCGACTGGAGCCGTCTGGTCGGCGACTCACTCAAACAGTACGGGCCGTGGCACACCTACGCGAAGTTGCTCGAAGCGCGCAAGGCGTACGCTGACGATCTGGCGCTGCGCGGCTACGTCGAAATTCTGAGGAACTTGATCGTGCGCGACTTCCTCGCCCATCCGAAGGGTATGCAGGCGGTGCCACGGTTGAGCGCCGACTTCCTCACGAACTTCGATCGCTTCGACCTCAACGCGCAGGAGGGATACCTGATCTCTCTGATCGACGGCCGCATGGACATCCAGAAGCTGACGATCCTCAGCCCGTTCGATCCATTCACGACAGTGTTCATCCTGGCGAAGCTCCAGAACGAGCGCGCCATCACGGTGCCGCAATGAGCTCATTTGCCATCGCCCTTCTCGACCGTCTGCCCACCGCCCTCGCCGTCGCCAGCGAGACCGGCGCCATCGAATACCGCAATCACGCTTTCGAAGAGACCTTCGGGGGCGATGCAGCCCCCTGGCTGACGCAGGCCGCGCGCGCCGTCGCCGGCGAGCGAGGATGGCTGCAGGGCTTCTTCCTGTCCGGGGTCGACGAGCGGACGGTTGTCGACGTCGACATCGCCGGCCGCGTTTACCGCGTCGACAAGGTGATGAACGTCGACGGCAGCGAGAGGCCCTCGGTGGCTCTCCTGTTCGAGGACGTCACCGCCCAACGCGAAGCCGAGCAGGCCAAGTCGGACTTCACGTCCATGATCGTCCACGACCTGCGCGGCCCCCTCTCCGGCATCCAGGGGACCATGGAATTCGTGCTGAGCCAGGACTCCTCGAAGATGGATTCGATGTACATCGATCTTCTGACCGAGGCCCAGCGCGAGTCTGAGCGGATGATGAACCTGATCAACGAGCTGCTCGACTTCTCGAAGATCGAGTCAGGCAACTTCGTGGTCGACCAGGAGCCGGTACGGCTGGAAGGTCTGCTCAAGCGCGCCGTCCGCTCGCTGCAATCAGTGGCCGCGCGCGACGAGATCGTGCTTCTCAGCGCGCATCCGCGCGACGTCCCCCAGATCCACGGCAGCGTCGAGAAGCTGACGCAGGCGGTGATCAACCTCATCTCCAACTCGCTGAAATTCACGCCCAAGAAAGGCCTGATCTCCGTCGGCGCGCAGGTCGTACGCAACGACGAGCAGCAGCCCGACTCGATCGTCGTCACCGTCACCGACAGCGGCATGGGCATCAAGGCAGGCGAGATTCAGCAGATCTGGGAGAAGTACAAGCAGACCAAGAACAAGTCGCTTCGCGGCGGCGGCGGTACCGGACTCGGTCTCTACATCGTCCGCCAGATCGTGAAAGCGCACGGCGGCGACATCTCCGTCGCCAGCGTGGAAGGGATCGGCACGAGCATGGTGGTCAGGCTGCCCCTCAAGCGCGCCGCGGCGTAGGGACGGGCGGCGCCGACCCCATCATCCTGAGAGGCTGTGCAGAAATCGGGAGCGTGGCGATACCAAGCCTGTCTTTCGCCACAGAGACACAGAGCAACCTCGCTACGCTCGCCCGCAACCGAACGGATGCAAAGAAGAAGCTCGCACCGCGGAGCGGTGCCAGAGGGTAGCCGGCGGTCGCCGCCAGGCGACCGCCGGAG
>JADGOA010000249.1 GCA_017883215.1 Thermoanaerobaculia bacterium
GGCCACGACGACAGTTCATCCTGAGCCGGCGGTGATGAACCTGTAGGGACGCGCAGCAGCGCGTCCGCAACTCTCGTCGGCCCTCCGCCCACCGGAACTGCGGACTGCGGACCGCGGACCGCAGTCCGCAGAAAAGTGTGATACGAACCGCAGACCGCGGACCGCAAACTGCGGTCTGCATTCATGAGCCGCACCGCTGATCCATCCGCCTCGGAAACGCTCGGCGTCGGGATGAACTCTAGAAGCTCTTCAGGAAGGCCTCGTTCGTCGGGTACTTCTGCAGGCGCTCCAGGAGCATCTTCATCGCCGTCATCGGATCCGTCCCTGCAAGGGCGCGCCTGAGGGTGTGAATCTTCGCCAGGTGCGGCGGCGGAATGAGCTTCTCTTCTTTTCGCGTGCCGCTCTGGGCGATGTTCATGGCCGGGAAGATGCGGCGCTCGAACAGACCGCGATCGAGCATGATCTCCGTGTTCCCGGTCCCCTTGAACTCCTGGAAGATGACCTCGTCCATGCGCGAGCCGGTGTCGATGAGGGCCGTGGCCACGATGGTCAGCGATCCCCACTCCTCGGCGTTGCGGGCCGCGCCGAAGAAGCGGCGGGGCTTTTCCATCGTCCGGGCGTCGATGCCGCCCGACAGGATCTTGCCGCTCCCGCGCTGCTCGTTGTTGTAGGCCCGGGACATGCGCGTGATCGAGTCGCACAGGATCATCACGTCGTGATTGAGCTCCACCAGGCGCCGCGCGCGCTCTAGCACGACCTCGGCGATCAGGATGTGGTTCTCCGCGTTCTCGTCCGAGCTCGAGGCGATGACGTCGCCGTTCTCGAGCGAGCGGCGGAAATCCGTGACTTCTTCGGGACGCTCGTCGACGAGAAGAACGATGACGGTGACTTCGGGGTGGTTCGTGTTGACGCCGTGGGCGATGTCCTTCAGCAGCGTCGTCTTGCCCGCTTTGGGCGGCGCGACGACCAGACAGCGTTGACCGCGGCCGAGCGGCGCCAGAAGATCGAGCACGCGCGTGGTCAGCCGCTCCGGCTCGACTTCGAGCTTGTACACCTCGTTCGGATCGATCGAGATCAGCTCCGAAAACGGACGGCGTGCCTCGCGGAAGTCTTCGACCGACATTCCCTCGATCTGCTCGAGGGCCACGAACTCCAGTCCGCCGTTGCCGGCCCGCCGGGCGTTGCCGCTGACGAGCAGACCTGCATCGAGGTGCATCTTTTCGATCACGCCGCGCGGGACGATCGCATCGCCCGGCTGGGGCACGTAATTGTTCTCGACCTTGACGAGGATTCCCCCCCCGTTCGGCTTGATGTAGAGAACGCCGGCGACCGGCGCCAGCTCGCCTGGAGCGTACTCGACCGGCAGGCTGCTCTCGGTCTGCACGGTGGCGCCCTCTTGGGGGCCGCGGTGGCGGGAACGCCGGCGGCGCCGTCGGACGAAACGCTGTGCGTCGGCCGATCCGTTTTGTGGCGATGCTTCGCTGTCGGGCATCGTCGAGCCGTTGCCGTTGGACTGCTGCGGGGCAGCAGTGCCCCCCTGACCGCGACGTCGGCGCCGGCGGCGCTTACGCGGTGTGTGATTGTCTGGTGTCATGCAACCTCAAAAGCCAATTTTACGGCGTGTCTTAACACCTGCGAGAACCCGGGAACCGACGATACAGGGCGGAGCTTCGTTGCTCTCTAAACGCCCGGCAGGAAGCCAAAAGATCGTCGCACGAGGTGCCGCCCTAGTATGCGAAAGGCCGGGACCAAATGCAAGCCGAAGCCGCGATCACGGTTCTGACGACGACCTTGGAGCAGCTGCGGGGGGCGTCCTTCCGCTGCCGCGACCGATCATCGCTCCGACGATGCTCAGCAGTTTACGCGCCATGTCTCGAAACAGCAATGTCGTGCAGCGCTGGAACGGCATGGGGTATGGGGCATGAGGCATGGAGACGTCCGTTCCCTGGGGCGGAGCACCGGCTCTCAGCCGGTCACGTCTGCCTGCGGAAGAGCGGCAGGCTGAGAGCCGGAGAGCCGGTGCTCCGTGCTCGCGCGCCGGCCGCATGCCGCATGCCCCATGCCCATTTCATTCGTCAATATGCCAAAATATACATGCCCACCCGCCCATGAGCCCACACGTGCATGCCTGAAACCATTCTCGTCATCGAGTACGAGCCTCGCTATACCGATCGCGTGCTGCAGGCGCTTTCGGGCCAGCCGTTCACGCCCTCGTTCGCCCGCGATGGCGACGAGGCTCTGCGCGCCATCGCCTCCGAAAAGCCGCGGCTCATCGTCCTGTCGTCGGTCGTTCCAAAGGCCAGCACCGCCGATCTGATCCGGGCGATCCGCAGTCGGCCGGTGCTGCAGCAGACGCCGATCCTGCTCACCGTTTCGGGCTACGCCGGCACCTCGCCACAGGCTGACGCGCGGCGCGTCGGCGCCTCCGACATCCTTTCGAAGCCGTACTCCGACGTCGAGTTTCTCGGCAAAGTGCAGCAGCTCCTCGGTATCACGGCGAACCGCCCGCCGCTGCGTCCGAGTCCCGATCACGTAATCCGCGCCACGGCCCCCGACGAGCCGGGACACGTCACCTCGGACGACCTCTTCGGAGATGTTCTCGACGAAGAGCGCACCATCGTCACCCCTCCTCGCAAGATCTCCAGGGCCACGGGCGATGTCGACAAGATGATCGCCGACACCCTCGCCGGCGTCATGCCGGCCAGGAGAACCTCCGCGGGTACGCCGAAGCCAGCCACACTCGCTGGCGGCACAGCGACCCCGAGGCCGCGCGACGAGACCGGCTCCGCCGCTCTCGACAAGATCGTCCACGACACGCTCTCCGGCCTCGAGAAGACTCCGGGCCGCCCGAAGAGCACGCCTCCGCCGATCTCCTCACCGGCTGCCGCGCCATCCGCACCGCCTGCTCCCACACCGGCACCCGCTCCATCGGTGCCGGCGCAGGAAGCGCAAGCGCAAACACCGCCTCCAGCACCTCCGGCGGCGAGCGCAGCGGTCACGCCGGTACCGCCGCCACCGATCAAATCAGCTGCGGCCGACGAGTCGTTCGATGACGTCGTGCTGTCGCAGCCGATCGTCGCCCCTCCGGTCGCGCAGCCCGTCGAAGAAGCGGAGCCGATCGACGGGATCAAGTTCGGTCAGTACGTTCTGCTCGAAAAGATTGCAACGGGCGGGATGGCCGAGGTGTGGAAGGCGCGCATGCGGGGGGTGGAGGGATTCCAGAAGACGGTCGCGATCAAGAAGATCCTCTCGCACCTGTCTGACAATCAGGACTTCATCGAGATGTTCATCGATGAAGCGAAGCTCGCCGCGCAGCTGAGCCACAACAACATCATCCACATCTACGACCTCGGTAAAATTCAAAGCTCGTACTACATCGCCATGGAGTACGTCGACGGCTGGGATCTGAAGACGATCCTGAAGAAGGCCAAGGATCACGGCCAGCCGATGACGGTCGATCTGGCGCTCTTCGTGGCGTCGAAAATCGCCTCGGCCCTCGATTACGCGCACCGACGCCGCGACTTCAACGACCAGGACCTCGGTCTCGTCCACCGCGACATCTCCCCGCAGAACGTCCTCATCTCGCAGGAAGGGGACATCAAGCTCTGCGACTTCGGCATCGCCAAGGCCGCTTTCAAGACCTCGCACACGCAGAACGGCGCGCTCAAGGGAAAGCTGCAGTACATGTCGCCGGAGCAGGCGTGGGGACATCCGATCGACCGCCGCGCGGACGTATTCGCACTCGCCACGGTGCTTTTCGAGATGCTCACCGGGAAGAAACTTTTCACCGGCGACAGCGAGATCTCGATTCTCGAGCAGGTGCGCGAGGCGCGCGTCACGCCGCCGTCGCAATGGAACGATGAAGTCACGCCTGATATCGACGCCGTCGTCCTGAAGGCGCTCCAGAAAGATCCCGGCACCCGCTATCAGACCGCCGGCGAGATGGCGCGCGACATGGACCAGATCCTCTACGGCATGAAGCCGACCCCGACCAGCGCCGATCTTGCCATCTTCATGCATCGTATTTCCGCTCCCGAGCCGGTGATGCCGAAAGAACCGGATCTCGAGGAGGCGATCATTGCCCCGCCGCCCAAACCGGCGGCCGTCGCTCCGGTGATGGCACCGGTCCCTGTCGCTCCAGCGGCTGCTGCGGCGCCGCCGGCTGTCGCCGAGTCCCGGGCGCTGTTCCAGCAGGCGTTCGAGCCGAAGAAGAAATCGCCGGTAGTGCCGATTGCGATCGCGGCGGTCCTCGTGATCGCGGTTGCTGTGGGAGCGTTTTTCGTGATGCGCAGCAGGAGCGGGAGCGCGCCGGATTCCACTTCGCGGACCGTCGCGGCCGCACCCGTCTCTGCTCCGCCGACCAGCACCGCAGCAGTCGCGCCGCTGTCCGCCACCGCTGCCGCGACCGATACGGCTGCAGCCGCGACCACAAGCTCGCTCACGGTTGATCCCGCCAAGGTCGAAGAAGAAGTGCGAAAGCGCCTCGACGCCGAGCGCCAGAAGCTCGATCAACTCAACCGGACGCAACAGCCGCGTCCCGCGGCAACACGGACACAGCCTGCCGTCGCGGCAGCAGTTCCGCCCCGGACGCTGACGCAGAGCACTCCGCCGCCTCCCGCGCAAGTGACTGAGACGCGCGCCCCCGTGCAGACCGCGACCACGGCCACGCAGGCAGCCGAGACGCGGCCGTCCGCAGCCCCGGCTCCGGCGGAGGAGGCGCCGCGCGTGCGGGAAGGGGACCTCGTCACCACCTCGGAAGGTCTGACGCCCCCGCGCGCCATCGCCAAGTCCGCTCCGCAATATCCGCCGCTGGCCCAGGCGCAGCACGTCCAGGGAACCGTCGTCATCAGCGTCCTGGTCTCCGAGACCGGGAAGGTCCTCGACACGCGCGTGATCAGCGGCCTCGCTCGCGGCGGTTTCGGCATCAACGACGCGGCGCAGCAGACCGTCCGGCGGTGGACGTTCGCTCCCGGCATGAAAGACGGTGTGCGCGTGAAGGCGTGGACCACGGTCAGAATCGACTTCAAGCTATAATTTTTGTTTTCGGGGGCGCGCTTTGGAGGGTGTGAGATGCCGACGCTGACCGATCAACAACGAAAGTTCTACGAGACGAGCCTGCAGGTCACCAAGCAGGAGATCGGCGAGCTGAAGGATCAGATCGAAGAAGAGCTGTCGAAGGTGAAGGATCGGATCGCCGAGCTGCAGACGGCGATCAACGCCTCCAAGCAGATGTACTCCGCCGCCTGTGCCCGCCTCGGCATCGCCAACGATCTCGAAGACGAAGAATCGGGCGAGTGAAACGTCGCGATTTCGGCTACCGGCATTCACCACAGAGGCACAGAGGACACAGAGGTCTCTGTACTACTGTCGCAACACTTCACTCGCTGCACGCCAGACGTTTTCTGCTCGTGGTCCTTCTCGCATCAGCATGCGGAAGAGTCGAGCGGGCGAGCGTGCGGGATGACGCAGGACGCGCGGTCGCCGTTC
>JADGOA010000020.1 GCA_017883215.1 Thermoanaerobaculia bacterium
CGCTGGCCAAAGGCGAACCTGATCGCTGGAACATCATCAAGACAGTCATCGAGAACAAGGTTCGCGAAGTGATTTGAGCGGCATAAGGAGATCCCCACGGCGGCTGAGACCGAATTTGCGTTTGCACCCGGCTGGCCCGGCATCCCGGCGCGCTGTAGCGGTGATTGCGCAGCGGAACTTGGCGGCACAGCGCGCGAGACTCCAGTCGGTTCATGGACGTGCGCGTGCGTGGCGAACCACTACCTCGCCACGTCGGACGCACGGCCGATCTCGCCACGAGCTTCCAGACGCGCGAGCAGCAGACAGAAGTACAGCATGCCGCGCTGCGATCCCAGTGTCTCGACGACGGATCCGGCGTCCACGCGCTCGCCCGCGACGAGTGCGAGGTTCGCCGCCACGCCGCTGTCGTTGCCGGGAAACAGATCCAGCCGGCCGAGCCCGCGCAGCAGAATCACCGCGGCCGTCCATGGCCCGATGCCCTTGATGCCGCGGAGTAGAAGTGCGGAGTCCGCGCTCGGTCGCTCCTCCAGCATCGACTCGCTGATCGCACCAGTCGCGATCGCCTCGCCTGCGCGTCGAAGCGTGGCGAGTTTTCCTGCGCTCAGACCCGCGGCGCGGATCACGGCGTCGTCAGCGCCGAGGAATTCCTCCGCGCTCGGAAATACCGCGAGGGGCACGCGGTCGCACTCGACCTTCCTGCCGAGCGCGAGAACGAGGCGGCGCATGATCGCGCTCGCCGCATGCAGGCTGACTTGCTGAAACAAGATCGTGTTGGCGCACGCCTCGAACAACGCGGGATACCGCGGTGGCTTGAGGCCGCGCATGCGTAGCGCGAGCGGAGCCAGCCAGGAGATCGCCCGCGCGTGCCGATGAAAACCCGAGAGATCGCGCTCGGTGCCGAGCATCCGGCGTACGCTCACGAGCGCCCCCTCGGTGTCGCCTGCACTGCCGCTCACTGAGACCGCCAGCGCATCGGCGCGCGGCTGCGTGACGCTCACGATGACCGGTTCGGCGAAACCACCGAGCGCGCGCAGGTAGCGGCCGTCTGATGTGTAGACGTCCACCAGGTTCGTTGCCGTGCGGCGCAACGCGCTTACCGTAAGGTCGAGCCGGTACGGCGTGACGACCTGAATTTCGTGCGTCGTGCCGCGCGACGCGTTAGGTGATCGAGGAACCGATGACATGCGACCTTCGGTCTTGGCGGCGCGCTCGGCGGCTGTTAGGGTGCGGAATGGCAGTACCGCAGTCGGCCGATGCGGCGCGTAACGATACTACCTCAAGCGATCACGGAGCATGCACGCGAGGAGACCAATGGCGGCGAAGCGGTTCAAGCGCGGGAATCACGTCTCGTGGAATTCGGAAGCCGGTCGTGTGCGCGGCAGAATCACGCGCGTCGTCACCTCGCCCACGAAGTTCAAGAGCTACACAGTCCACGCGGGCAGAGACGAGCCGCAGTACGAGATCAAGAGCGACACGACGGACCACATCGCGATGCACAGGGGATCGGCGCTCACGAAGCTGCGAAAATGAATCGCCAGGCGGGCGATGCCCTCTTCACCATCGGCCACTCCACACGGACCCTCGCCGAATTCGTGGCGCTCCTGCGGCAGGTTGACGTCACGCTGCTCGTGGACGTGCGCTCGATCCCGCGCTCGCGAACGACGCCGCAGTTCAACGAGGACACGCTGCCGGACTCTCTCGCCACCGATGGCATCGGCTACCGGCATCTGCACGCGCTCGGCGGCCGACGTCATCATCGCAAAGGCGCTCCGCCCTCGCTCAATATGTACTGGCGCGTCGCGGCGTTCCGGAATTATGCCGACTATGCGGAGACCGACGAATTCCGCGGCGGCCTGGACGTGCTGCGCGCGCTGACGCTCGATACCCGGTGTGCCATCATGTGCGCCGAAGCGGTGTGGTGGCGCTGTCATCGCAGGATCATCACCGATTACCTGTTGGCCGCCGGGATACGCGTCGAGCACATCATGGGACCTGGTCAAGTCGTCCCGGCGACGCTCACGCCCGGTGCGCGCCTCATGGCCGACGGGGCGCTGCACTATCCCGCGCCGGAGGACGCGGCGGCGACCACGAGTGGCGTTTGAGCAATTTCTCGAGCACCGCGACGTCGACTATGCCTCACGCCGTCAGGCACGGATCATGGGTCGGGGAAACCCATTCCTGGGAACGGATGGGCGGGAGACTCACGTCTCGGCCGGCTCGTGCCAGGCGATGGTCAGCAGGAAGGAGCTGTCTACCAGCGCGTCGACACTGTGCGGCAGATCGCAGTAGAGCATCACCACGTGATCCGCCGGAATGTCGATGTGCTCCTTGCCGATGTTCAGCCGGACGCGTCCGGTCAGCGTGTGCACGGAGATGCTCCCTTCCGTCTTGTGCTCCTCCATCGTCGTCCCCGCTTTCATCGTGACGAGGACGGCGCGGAAATCGGGATATTTCGCCAGCGTGCGCGAGCTGCGGCCGTGCTCCCATGCCGGATCGCTCTGCAGCTTCTTGACGGCATGACCGAGACAGACCTTGACGATCGGCGCAGCAATGCCGGGAACCCGCTCGAATTTCTGCTTGCTCGCACCTCGATTGGTGGTAGTCATGATGCGCGAGTGTACCGTAGACCTTGACACGGTGGAGGTCAGCGGTTCGAGTCCGCTAGAGCCAGAGCAAGGGTCTGGACAACCTCGAGGCCATCCGCGAAACGCTGAACAACCAGGCCCGCTACGGCGCAAGATCGTCATGGCGGCATCTTCCACGGCAACTGAATGCGGCTCGGCATCCTGCAAAGCCGGAAGTCATGTGCCGATATGGTCCGCGGTGGCGGCGAGCGCGTCGACGTCGGGAATGATTGCCCGCCTTCCGTCGAGACGGAGTAGGCCTTCCGCCTGAAACCGGCTGAGATTGCGCGATATCAGCTCACGGACAGTACCGATCTGCGACGCCATATCCTGATTTGTTGGAAGCGTCACTTCCGTCCCCCGCGCCGTGTGCTGCCCCTCCATCCGCGCCACACGCACGAGCATCAGCAGCAGGCGGCTTCGAACCGTGGTGAACGATAGCTCCTCGATGAGGCCGACCATTCGGCGCAGCCGCGATCCGACGTCCTTCAGAACTTTCAATCCGATATCCGGATGTTCGAGGATCAGCGTCCGGAAATCACGCTTGCTGATGAAGAGGAGGGTGGTGTCGACCGTGGCGATCGCCGAGGCCGGATACGGCCCTCCGTCGAACACCGGGATTTCGGCGATCGAGTCGCCGGCGCCGTCGACGGTGAGGACCTGTTCCCTCCCCGACGGAGCGGTCTTGAAGACCTTCATCTCTCCATTCTCGACAACGTAGAAACCCTGACAGGGATCGCCTTCGCTGAAGAGGATCTCGCCCGCCTTCATGTGGTGCTTGACCGTGCGATGCGCGAGCGCGCGAAGCTCGTCTTCGGACAGGTCGCCGAACAGCGCGACGTGCGAGAGGACGGTGAAGGGGTCGACGACCGCCGTCACGCCGTCTGAGCCTCCCGCGCTCTGTCCAGCGCCTCGCGGTCGCGCCGGGTCTCCAGAAACACTTCGAGCGGCGAGCCGGTCGTGAGCGTCAACATCATGTTTACGGCGAAGAGCGTTACCGCGAGCATTTCGATGATTGCGGACATCGTCAAGGTATGCCAGGCGCTGCTGCTCAGATGCTGATAGGCGAGGATCTGCGATACCACGCGCGTCGTGCAGCCGATGTTCAGCAGCAGTAGCGACGCAGCCATCATACGCGTGCTCCATAGCCGGCGTACGTTGAAGAAGGCGGGAAGAATGCGCGGCCCGATGGAGAAGACCGCCGCAGCGAAGAACCCGACGGTGATGGCGTGCCGTGACGCGCCAGCGTAGCCGTTCGGCGCCGGGACGAGCGCGGCGACGATGGCCAGCGCAGCCGCCACCACAGACCAGGCGTATGCGCCTCGGATAAAGAGCGGCGTCCACTCGTGCACACCTCGCAGCTTCGCCTTTTTCACCGAAGGCTCGAAGAGGCGAAGGGCGACAGCGAAGAGTATCGCCGCGATCAGAAGCAGCGTCGCGCTCACGGCGAGTTGCCCGGCTGCGGCGCTACCGACACCGATGAATAGCACCACGAGTGAAGGAATCAGCAACGTCTTTCTCGTCTTGCGCAGGCCGAGGAGGGGCGGCACCCATCGCGAGGAAAAACCCCAGACGAAGGGCACGATGAAACCCCACGTGATCAACACAAGGAAACGCTGATTGAACGCCGCCGGGAATACGGGTGCATCGGCGGTCAGCGCGACGATAAGCGATGCGCACGCGTTGACCGCGACGGCGATGACCATCGATGTGCCGGCGGCGGTGATGATCACGACCGATTTGCGCCACGAGTCGTCACGCGCACGCGGACGCGGGGCAAAGACCGAGATTGCGAAGATCGCCACCGCGGCCAGCTCGAGAAAACCGGCCAGGGGGAATAGCACGCGCCACTGCCACGGCCACGTTCCCACCGCCCATCGCATGGTCACACCGGTCGTCCAGAGTGTGTAGGTCGTCCATGCTGCGCGGTACGAGAACGGGCTGAGTCGCAGCCGCGGAATCGCGTAGTATCCGATGCCGAGGATGAACGTCCCCAGCCAACCGAAGACCTGCGCGTGACCATGCGCCTGCACCCAGCCGCTGTCGGCGGCGCCCGGCGCGTGCGTGCTGGAAATCTTCAGCAGGTTGACGACGCCGACAAAGGTCCCCGGCAGGAGCATGAAGCCGAGACCGGTGGCGATGAACACCTTGAGCATCCCCGACAGGTCGGGATCGTGCGGTTGACTGAGCGAGCGGCAACGGGGCATGGGTGTTCAATCCTCCAGGCTCACGCTACCCCCGGATCACGGGCGGGCGGGATGACAAATCGCATAGGTGAGGACGGTTGCCACCGTGAGGCGGGGCCGAAGCCGAAGGCCATCACGAGGATGACCGCGTGGCACCACTAGTGGCCTGTATTGGCTAAATTGGGACCGGCGCTGGTGGAGCTTGCGGTGCGAGATCAAGGAACGAGGAGGAGGCGATGTGGTGACATCGCCGACGACGAGTGACGCAGAGATCGCGCCGCAACCTCCACCAGCCCGGAGGGTTGCAGGCGGCGCCGGCAACGCCGGTCCCAATTTAGCCAATACAGGCCACTAGGGCGAGAGAGGCTTCTCCGAAGAGTCGGTCGACACTCCTCGTTCCGGCGTCATTTGTTGATCAGGTAGTCTCCCCGGCAATGTTAAGGATGCGCGGCGGCGACCGCCGTGACGCCGCTCGTCCCATCTGGTGATCCGGGCGCCGGGCCCGTTCGTTCATCACACGACCCCTCCACCTAAGTCATCGCGTCGCGCCTCGGCGGATCATTCAATGAGCGCATCGACGGAGGATCTTCGCGATGATGCAGCGCACCATACGGCACCTCCTGACAACTGCAGCGGTGGTGATCGTTGCCATGGGCTCCGCGCGCGCCGCGGACGACGCAGCATCGTACTTCCGCCAGAACTGCATGAGCTGCCACACCATCGGCGGCGGACGTCTGGTCGGGCCCGATCTGAAGAACGTGACCCAGAGTAAGGACCGCGCCTGGCTGCAGAGGTTCGTGGCCAATCCGAAGTCGTTTCTCGACGGCGGAGATCCGTACGCAGCGCGGCTGAAGGAAGAAGCGCGCGGCGCCGTCATGCCGAACATCTCGGGCATCGACGAGACAAAGGCTTCTTCTCTCCTCGACATGATTGAGCAGGAATCGAAGCTGCCGAAGTCGCAATTCGCAGGTCTCAACATCAGCTACCAGCCGTTCACATCGGTCGACGTCGCGAACGGTCGCAAAATCATTCTGGGCGAGAGACATCTCGCCAACGGCGGCCCCGCCTGTATCTCGTGCCACTCCGTCAGCGACATGGCCATGTTAGGCGGCGGAAGACTTGCGCCCGATCTGACAAAAGTCTACGAGCGGATGCTCGGGCGCAAGAACCTCGCGTCGTGGTTGCAGGCGCCGGCCACACCGACCATGCGGCCGTTGTTCGTGAACACGTCGCTGACGAACGACGAGATCTTGTCGCTCGTCGCCTATCTCGAAACAACCGCCAGGCAGCCGCAGCAAGCGAGTGACACCGCGACACTGTCCTTCCTCTTTCTCGGACTCGGCGGAACGGTTCTGGGCTTCATCGGGGCCGACACGATCTGGAGGAAACGGCTGCGTGGAGTCCGCAAACCGATGGTGAGAGGTGACAAGTGACCATTCCGTGGATTGAGGACGAAACCACCCCCGACGGCCGCGCATGGGAAGAGTTCTACCGCAACCGCTGGCAGCACGACAAAGTCGTCCGCTCGACGCACGGTGTCAACTGCACGGGCTCGTGCACCTGGCAGATTTATGTCAAGAACGGGATCGTCACATGGGAGATGCAGGGCCTCGACTACCCCTTGCTCGAGAACGGGTTGCCGCCTTACGAGCCGCGCGGCTGCCAGCGCGGAATCTCCTTCTCCTGGTACCTCTACTCACCGCTGCGCGTGAAGTACCCCTACCTGCGCGGCGCGCTGCTCGACCTCTGGAAGAGCGCGCGCGACACGCATGACGATCCTGTCGACGCGTGGGCATCGATCGTCGAAGACCCGGAGAAGCGCAAGCGCTATCAGCGCGCCCGCGGTAAGGGCGGATTCCGCCGCGGAACGTGGGACGACGCGCTGGAGATGATATCGGCGGCGAACATCTACACCATCAAGAAGTACGGGCCCGACCGGATCACAGGATTCTCGCCGATTCCGGCGATGTCGATGATCAGCTACGCCAGCGGCGCGCGCCTGATGGGGCTGATGGGGGGCGTGGCGCTCTCCTTCTACGACTGGTACGCCGACCTGCCCAGCGCGTCGCCGGAAACGTGGGGTGAAAAGACCGACGTGCAGGAGTCGGCCGACTGGTACAACGCCAAGCTCCTCGCGGTCGTGGGCTCGAACCTGAACATGACGCGCACGCCTGACTGCCACTTCGCGGCGGAGGCGCGGCACAACGGTTCGAAGATGTGGGTCTTCGCGCCTGATTTTAATCAGGTGGCGAAGTACGCCGACGAGTGGGCGGCCATCAATGCAGGCCAGGACGGCGCGTGGTGGATGGCCGTCAATCACGTCATTCTCAAAGAGTTCCATCACGAGAAGCGGACGCCGTACTTCCTCGACTACGCGAAGAAGTATTCCGACAGTCCGTACCTCGTCGAGCTGAACGCCGTGGACGGCGGCTACAAAGCCGGACGCCTCCTTCGCGCCAATCGGCTCAACGCCTACAAAGACGTCGAGCACGGCGACTGGAAGTTCCTCATGTGGGACGAGTCATTGGATCATCCGAAGATGCCGATGGGCTCCTCGGGCTTCCGGTGGGGACGAGAAAAGGGGAAGTGGAACCTTCTGCTCGAGGACGGGCTGTACGGCGACAAGATCGAGCCGGCCCTCACATTCCTCTCGCACGCCGACGCCGTCGTGAACGTTCAGATGGACGACTTCGGCGCCGAACGGCGCATCGCGCGCGGTGTGCCTGTGCGAAGTATCGAGCTGGTCGATGGATCGCGCGTCCTCGTTGCGACCGTGTATGACCTCCTGATGGCGCAGTACGGCGTCGACCGCGGGCTGGGCGGCGAGTATCCCGCAAGCTACGACGACGATTCACCGTACACGCCTGCATGGCAGGAGAAATACACCGGTCTGTCGCGCGACATGCTGCTGAAGTTTGCGCGCGAGTGGGCGACGACGGCGGAACTGACGCAGGGGAAGTGCACGGTCATCATCGGCGCCGGCATCAACCATTGGTACCACGCCAATCTGATGTACCGGGCGGCCATTCATGCTCTGATCTTCTCCGGCTGTATCGGCGTCAACGGTGGCGGCCTCGCGCATTACGTCGGGCAGGAGAAGCTTGCGCCCGCCGAGCCGTGGAGCGCGATCACGTTCGCGAAGGACTGGATTCCGCCCTCTCGACAACAGAACGCGCCGAGCTGGCACTACGTGCACAGCGATCAGTGGCGTTACGAGCGCTCGTTCACTGAGTACACGAGGCTGCCCCACGATGCCTCCGATCAGACGAAAGGCCACACCATCGATCATCAGGTACGCGCGGTGCGTCGCGGCTGGCTGCCGTTCTATCCCCAGTTCGACAGGAGCTCGATCGAGATCGTCCGCGAGGCCGAGAAGGCCGGCTGCAAGGATGATCAGGAGATCATCGACTACGTCATCCGCCAATTGAAGTCGGGGGCGCTGAAGTTCGCCGTCGAAGATCCAGATGCGCCGGAGAACTGGCCGCGCGTCTGGTTCATCTGGCGCGGCAACGCGCTCCTGGCTTCCGCAAAGGGACACGAGTACTTCCTCAAACACTACCTCGGCACGCACACGAACGCCGTTTCCGAGGATCTCGCGCGCGACAGCGTGAGCGAAGTGGTCTGGCGCGACAAGGCACCGGAAGGAAAGATGGACCTCGTCGTCGATCTGAACTTCCGCATGGACACCTCGGCCCTCTACTCGGACATCGTCCTCCCCGCCGCCACCTGGTACGAAAAGGCCGACATCAACACCACCGACATGCACAGCTTCATTCACCCGCTGTCGAAGGCCGTACCTCCCTGCTGGGAGTCGAAGAGCGACTGGCAGATCTACCGCTCGCTGGCGAAGAAGTTCTCGGAGATGGCGGCCAGGCATTTCGATGGCCCGGTGCGTGACCTCGTGGCCGTGCCGCTCGCACACGACAGCGCCGCGGAGATCGCACAGAGCGAGCCGCTGGACTGGTTCCGTGGCGAATGCGAGGCCATTCCGGGGAAGACCATGCCTGGCTTGAGCATCGTCAGCCGTGATTACCGCGACGTCTACAAGCAGTTCATCTCTTTCGGGCCGGAAGCGCGCAAGAACGGCCTCGGTGCACACGGGACGCATTACGCCATCGACGACTTCTACGATGCGATGCTCACCACGCATCCGACCGTCTGCTGGAACCACGAGGGATCGTCGGAGCCGTGTTTCGAGATCAACGGCACATCAGACTGCAAGCGCTACCCGTCGCTGAAAGAAGATGAGGAAGCGGTTGAGGTCATCCTCCATCTGGCTACCGTCACGAATGGCGAGCTCGCCTATCGCTCATACAAAGAGATGGAGGCGAAGGTCGGCCTGCCGCTTACGCACCTCGCCGAGAAGCAGCGTGGCGTTCGCGTCTCGTATGCCGACCTGCAGGCCAAGCCGTTTCGATTCGTGAACTCGCCGATGTGGTCGGGGCTGATCGAGAACGGCCGCGCCTATTCGCCGTTCACGTACAACGTTGAATGCCTTGTGCCGTGGCGCACGCTGACCGGGCGCCAGCATCTCTACCTCGATCACCCAACCTACATCGGCTTCGGCGAGCACTTCCCGACATACAAGCCGAAGCCTCTCCCGATCGAGTACGCCGACCTGCGCTTCACCGAGGAGGGAACCGGCGCGAAGATGCTCAATTACCTCACCCCGCATGGGAAGTGGCACATCCACTCCACGTTCGGGGACAACCAGCGGATGACGACGCTCTCGCGCGGCGTCGAGCCCTTCTGGATCAATGACGGCGACGCCGCCGATCTCGGGCTCGTCGACAACGATTGGGTCGAGGTCTTCAACGACCACGGCGTCGTCGTCACGCGCGCGGCGGTGTCGGCGCGCATCCCGCGGGGCATCTGCATCCAGTACCACTCGCCGGAGCGGACATACTCCGTTCCCAAGTCGCCGCTGCGCGGCAACAAGCGCGCCGGCGGCGACAACTCACTCACCCGTACGCGTCTGAAGCCGAATCTCATGATCGGCGGCTACGGCCAGTTCACCTTCGCCTTCGACTACTGGGGGCCGACCGGCTGCAACCGCGACACGCATGTGCTCGTGCGGAAACTGCCGGCGCTGAACTGGTGATCGAGAGGAGAATCCGATGGATGTCAGATCGCAAATCAGCATGGTCTTCCACCTCGACAAGTGCATCGGCTGTCATACCTGCTCGATCGCCTGTAAGAACATCTGGACCGATCGCAAGGGCACCGAGTACATGTGGTGGAACAATGTCGAGACGAAACCCGGCACCGGCTATCCGACGAAGTGGGAGGACCAGTCGAAGTACAAGGGGGGGTGGGAGCTCAAGGATGGTGCGCTGCGCCTCCGCTCGACGTCGAAATCGAAGATCGTCTTCAACATTTTCCACAGCCCCAGCATGCCTTCGATGGACGACTACTACGAGCCGTGGACGTATGACTATGGCGAGTTGTTCAATGCGCCTGAGGGAGGCGACCAGCCGACGGCGAAGCCGATCTCGATGGTGACGGGAAAGTACCTCGAGATCGAGGCTGGTCCGAACTGGGACGACGATCTCGGCGGCTCGCGCATCTACGCGGCGAACGATCCGAACCTCGAGGGGATGAACGAGGAGCAGAAGGCGCAACTCTCCGCGGTCGAACGGCTGGTGATGTTCTACTTCCCGCGCATCTGCAACCACTGCCTCAATCCGTCGTGCGTCGCGGCGTGCCCGTCGGGATCGCTCTACAAGCGCGGCGAGGACGGGATCGTTCTCAACGACCAGAAGCGCTGCCGTGCATGGCGCGCGTGCATCGCCGCCTGCCCGTACAAGAAGATGTTCTACAACTGGCAGACCGGGAAGAGCGAGAAGTGCATCCTCTGCTACCCCCGGCTCGAGACGGGACAGGCGCCAGCCTGCTTCCACTCCTGCGTCGGCCGTATCCGCTACCTCGGCGTTCTGCTGTACGACGCCGAGCGGATTGAGGAGGTTGCGAAGCGTCCTGACGAGGAGCTGATCGAGGCGCATCGCTCCATCGTGCTCGACCCGTTCGATCCGGCGGTTCTGTCGCAGGCCGCGGCGAACGGGATCCACGACTCGGTCATCGAGGCCGCACAGAAGTCGCCGGTCTACAAGTTCGTGAAGCAATGGAAGCTCGCGCTGCCGCCTCACATCGAGTTCCGCACGCTGCCGATGCTCTTCTACGTCCCACCGATGTCGCCGGTGATGGCGCAGAAGCACGGCGACGTGATCTCACACACTAGCGACGATCTCTTCCACGACATCGATCAGGCGCGTATTCCCATGCAATACCTGGCGAAGCTCTTCGGCGCCGGCCACGAGGCGAAGGTGCGCTATGCCCTGCGCAAGCAGAAAGCGGTGCGCATCTACCGCCGCTGGCTGACCGTCGGCGACATCGACGAGGCCACCGCCGACAGGATGCTCCGCGAGGCTGACACGACTCGCGATGAGGCCGAGGCGATTTACCGCCTGACATCGCTCTGCCCGTTCGAAGACCGTTTCGTCATCCCGCCGATGTACCGCGAAGAAGCGATCGAGATGATGCAGGACCCGCTCGAGGCGAAACAGACGACCGGCTTCGGGTTCATGGAAGGGCCGGCGAGGGGGCTGTGATGAAGGCAGAAGGCAGAGGGCAGAAGGCAGAAGTGCTTTGCGCGATTGCGGAGGCACTTCGGTATCCGTCGAAGAAACCTTTCCGGTTCGCGTGTGATGAAGCCGCCGCGTTCTTCGATGAGGTTGATCATGTCGATCCCACCGGCCTCGAAGAGCTGTACACCACGACCTTCGATCTCAATCCCGTGGCCACACTGGAAGTGGGATGGCACCTCTGGGGAGAGCAGTACGAGCGCGGGCGCTTTCTAGCCGACCTGCGCGCGCTGCAGGAACACCTCGGGATCGACAGCTGCGGCGAGCTGCCGGATCACCTGACGGTGTTGCTGCCGACGATTGCCGCCGATCCTGAGAACGCCGGCCTTCGCGAGAAGTGCGCACAGGCCATCGAAAAGATCCTGAAGCCGCTGGAGGAGCACGGCAATCCGTACCGGCATCTCCTTCGTGCGGCGAAGGAGGCTGTACTGTGACGAGTCTCGCAAACTACCTCGACACGGTCTTATTCTCCGTTTTCCCGTACGTGGCGATGGTGCTGTTCCTCGTTGGAACGATTCACCGGTATCGCAACGAGACCTTCACGTATTCGAGTCTCTCCTCGCAGCTGCTGGAGAACAAGCAGCACTTCTGGGCCGTGGTGCCGTTTCACTACGGCATCATCACCGTGCTGACGGGACACGCCGTCGCCTTCCTCGTGCCACGGCAACTTCTCCTCTTCAACAGCAGGCCGCTGCGGCTCTACATCCTGGAGGTCTCCGCGCTGATCTTCGGCGTGACCACGCTCGTCGCGCTCTTCGCGCTGATCGCACGTCGCTTCACCGATCCGCGCGTGCGAGTGGTGACGAGCAAGGCCGACTGGATCCTCTACGCCATGCTGGTGACGCTGGTGTTCAGCGGTGTCTACGTGGCCGTCTTCTACCGCTGGGGCTCGGCGTGGTTTGCCGCATCGGCCTCGCCGTACCTGTGGTCGCTGCTGAAGCTGAGTCCAAACATCGCCATCATCTCGGCGATGCCGCTCGCGGTGAAACTGCACATCGTGAACGCCTGGCTGGTGATCGCCTTCTTCCCGTTCACGCGGCTCGTGCACATCCTCGTCGTCCCCAATCAGTATCTGTTCCGCAAGCGTCAGGTGGTCCGGTGGTATCGCCGGCCACAGTTGTCCCGGAGCTGAGGATGAATCCGAGGATTCTGACGATCGTGTTGCTGGTGGCGGCAGTCTTCCTAGCCATCGCGCTCGTGCCGCGACTGATCGCGATGCGACTGCCCGGCAACAACGCCGGCTTCGAGCCGGAGCAGCCGATCGCCTTCTCGCACCGTCTCCACTCCGGTGAGCTGAACATCAGCTGTCAGTACTGCCACTCGGGCGCCGAGCGCAGCCGGTACGCCGGCATCCCGGCGGCGTCGACGTGCATGAACTGTCATCGCTTCATCTCCGCGAGGCGGGCCGACGTCCGCGCGGAAGAGGAGCTGGCGAAGAAAGAGCACCGCAAGCCGCGGCTGGTCGTCTCGCCCGAGATCCGGAAGCTCTACACCGCTCTCGCGCTCGACCCGAAGATGCAGCGTGACTTCAACAAGACGACGCAGCCGATCCGCTGGACGCGCGTTCATCAGGTGCCCGATTTCGTCCACTTCGACCATCGGCCGCACGTCGCCGCTGGACTGGAATGCCAGAAGTGCCATGGTCCCGTCGAGACGATGGAGCGAGTCCGGCAGATCGAATCTCTGACCATGGGATGGTGTGTCAACTGCCACCGCGGACGAGATGGAACGATCATCAAAGGACATCCGGCCAAAGCGAACAGCGATTGTTCCGTATGTCACTTCTGAGGCTTGCATGAAGACGTACTACAGAAGCATCGAAGAGCTCGAGACGGCGCCGGTGGTACAGGAGCTCGACGACGGCCGGCATGAGACCGACCGCCGCGACTTCCTCAAATTGGCCGGGTTTTCGCTGGCTGCGCTCGGAGCGGCTGCCTGTCAGCGGCCCGTCGCTGAAAAAGCGATTCCGTATCTCACGACGCCGGAGGAGATCGTACCGGGCCGCGCGTACTACCTCGCGTCGACCTGTCACGGATGTCCGGCCCGATGCGGCATCCTTGTGAAATGCCGGGACGGCCGGCCGATCAAGATCGAAGGGAATCCCGACCATCCCCTGTCGAGTGGCGGCGTCTGCGCCGTCGGCCAGGCCATGGTTCTCGGCTTGTACGACTCGCTCCGCCTCGGTGCGCCGGTGCTGCAGGGAAAGGCCTCGGACTGGAAGTCGGTCGACACGTTCATTGCGCAGAAGCTCGCGACGGCGAAACGGGTGCGCGTTGTCTCGTCGACGCTTACGAGTTCGACGACCAATCGCGTCATCGACGACTTTCTTGCGCGCTTCGAGGACGGGAAACACGTCATCTACGACATGCCGTCGTGCAGCGCCATCGCGGACGCGCACGAGCAAACCCACGGCGTCCGCGCCGTTCCGCACTATCGGTTCGACAAGGCCGACGTCATCGTCAGCGTTGACGCAGATTTCCTCGGCACATGGATCTCGCCGGTCGAGTTCACCAAGCAGCGGAGCTCGCGACGGAACGCGGCGTCAATGAACTGGCACGCTCAGCTCGAAGGGCGGATGTCGCTAACCGGATCGAACGCCGATCAGCGTCTGCGCATCGATCCGCGCTATACGGGTCTGATCCTCACCCATCTCGCCGTGCTCCTCGGCGCGCCTGACAACGGCATGGCGCCGCTCCCGTTCAAGCCGATCATCCTCGAACGGATTGCGCAGCGACTGCGCAACGCGAAGGGCGCGTCGCTCGTCGTTTGCGGCAGCACACGCCTCGAAGATCAGATCCTGACGAACGCGATCAACGAGCTTCTCGGTAATTACGGTGCGACGCTCGACATCGTGGCGCCGTCGTATCAGCGGCAGGGAAGCGACCGCGATCTTGCGCAGCTCGTCGCCGATCTTGCGGACGTCGACGCGCTCTTCATCCTTGGTTGCAATCCTGTCTACGATCTGCCGAACGGCGACGAGGTGGCCAGACAGCTGGCACCCGTTCCGCTGGTCGTGACGTTCGCCTCCCACGCCGACGAGACTTCGAAACACGCGCACGCCGTCTGCCCCGATCACCATCCGCTCGAATCGTGGGACGACAGCGAGCCGGTCGCCGGCGTCTACGCCGTGACCCAGCCTGCCATCGCGCCGCTTCGCAACACCCGCGCGGCGATCGAAAGCTTCGCGACATGGAGCGGGAAACGCGATACCGCGTACAACTTCATCAAATCGCAATTCGCCGGCGACTGGGACAAGACCCTGCACGACGGATACGCGCTCCGTCATCCTGAGCGGAGCGAAGGATCTCCGAATGCGCAACGGCATCGCAACCTGAGCCCCGTCCTCGCCTCTGCGGCTCAGGATGACGGGAAGTTCACCCTCGTCCTCTACCCGACCATCTCCATGCTCGACGGCCGCCACGCGCACAACGGATGGCTGCACGAACTGCCCGATCCGATCAGCAAGATCACCTGGGGCAACTACGCGTGTATCTCCCCGGCGACTGCAAAGAAGCTCACCCTTTCCGACGGCGATGTCGTTCAAATCAGCAACGTCGAGCTGCCCGCGTTCGTGCAGCCCGGCCAGCACGACAACGTCGTCGCCATCGCCCTCGGGTATGGCCGCATCGGGACCGATCGATTTGCGAAGACTGGCCCGCGATGGCTGCTAAGGCAAACATTCCTCAAGCCGGGTGAGACCGTCGGAACCCGCGTCGTTCAGCTCGCCAATCACGACCGCGTCACGATCACCAGGACCGGACGAAAGAACCTGCTGGCTTCGACGCAGCTCCATAGCTCTATGGAAGGCCGCGCGCCGGTCGAAGAAACGACGCTTACCGAATCCAGGACGAGCAACGAACAACAGGCACCGAGCAACTCCAGCCTTTGGCCCACAAAGCCGAAAGGCGAACACCAGTGGGCACTGGTGGTCGACCTGACGAAATGCACCGGCTGCTCGGCCTGCGTCATCGCCTGCCAGGCCGAGAACAACGTGCCGGTCGTCGGGAAGGACGAAGTCGTTCGCGAGCGTGAGATGCACTGGATCCGCATCGATCGCTACTACTCCGGCGAGGGCGATGACGTGAGCGCCGTGCACCAGCCGCTCATGTGTATGCACTGCAGTAATGCGCCATGCGAAACGGTCTGCCCGGTGCTCGCGACCGTTCACTCGTCCGATGGTTTGAATCAGCAGATCTACAACCGCTGCGTCGGCACGCGGTACTGCGCGAATAACTGCCCATTCAAGGTGCGACGCTTCAACTGGTTCGATTACCCGCATGAGGATCGTTTCGCGAACCTCGCCCTCAACCCCGACGTCGTGGTCCGCTCGCGAGGCGTGATGGAGAAGTGCTCGATGTGCGTGCAGCGAATCGAAGAGGCGCGCATCGAGGCGAAGCAGCGCGGCGGCGCCATCCCCGACGGCGCGATCCGAATGGCGTGTGAGCAGTCTTGCCCGGCTGACGCCATCGTCTTCGGCGATCTCAACGATCCGAAGAGCCGCATCTCCGCGGCGCGAAAGGACCGGCGCCACTACCGCCTGCTCGAAGAGCTGAACGTCCAGCCCGCGGTGGGCTACCTGAAGCTGGTGAGAAACGCATGACCGAGGTCGCATTCACGACAGACTGGCCGCGGGAAGCGCATCGCGAAGAACCGCCTCTCATCCTCGGCAACAAGACCGCCGCCGACGTCACCAGCGACGTCTGTGCGCCTCTCGAACGGAAAGCCACGCCGCTCTGGTGGGCCGCCTTCCTGTCGTCGGCGTCGCTCATGATGGTCGGCTTCGCGGCCATCGGATATCAGGTCGCCACTGGCATCGGCACGTGGGGTCTCAACAAGACGGTCGGTTGGGCCTTCGCCATCACGAACTTCGTGTTCTGGATCGGTATCGGCCACGCCGGCACGCTGATTTCCGCCATCCTCTTTCTGCTGCGCCAGCGCTGGCGGACGAGCGTGAACCGCAGTGCTGAAGCAATGACCCTCTTCGCCGTCATGTGCGCGGCGGTCTTTCCATTGATCCACCTGGGGCGGCCGTGGCTGGCGTTCTGGATCCTTCCCTACCCGAACACGCGCGGCTCGCTCTGGGTGAACTTCTGCTCGCCGCTGTTGTGGGACGTCTTCGCCATCAGCGTCTACTTCACGGTCTCGGCGGTGTTCTGGTTCATCGGACTGATGCCCGATCTCGCGTCGATCCGTGACCGCTCGACAGGCCTGCGCAAACAGATCTTCGCCGTCCTCTCGTTCGGCTGGAACGGGTCGCTGCGCGCGTGGACGCGCTACGAGAAGATGTATCTGCTCCTGGCTGGACTGCCCACGCCGCTCGTGCTCTCGGTGCACTCCATCGTCAGCTTCGACTTCGCGACGTCCCTGATTCCCGGATGGCACACCACGATCTTCCCGCCGTATTTCGTCGCCGGCGCGATCTTCTCCGGGATGTCGATGGTGCTGACGCTGATGCTGATTGCCCGCGCGGTGATGCCCCTCGACGACTACCTGACGCACAACCACATCGAGGCGATGACGAAGCTCGTACTCGCCACATCCGGCATGGTTGCCCTGGCATACGCCACGGAGTTCTTCACGGCGATGTTCAGCGACAACCCATACGAGCGCTACGCGTTCATCAACCGCGCTCTCGGCCCGCTCGCCTGGGGCTACTGGACGATGGTGGCCTGCAATATCGTCATCCCGCAGCTCTACTGGTTCCGCCGCGTGCGACGCAATCTCGTCGCCGTGTTCGTCATCTCGATCTTCGTCAACATCGGAATGTGGTTCGAGCGCTTCATCATCATCGTCACCTCGCTTCAGCGCGACTTTCTCCCATCGAGCTGGGCGAACTACTCGCCGACCATCATCGAGATCCTGACGCTCGTCGGAACGTTCGGGCTGTTCTTCTCCGCGTTCCTGCTGTTCTGCCGCTTCCTGCCGATGATCGCCATGGCCGAGGTGAAGGGAGTGCTGCACCGGCCGGAGGAGGAGCAGGTGAAGCGTGCGGTGCGTGATCTGAAGCGCGCCGGGTTCGACGTGGCCGACGTTCGTATGCCGTATGTCGTTCATGGCCTCGACAAGGTCGCGGGCGTCGCGCCATCGAGACTCGGATGGGCCTGCGCGATCGGCGGCTTCACCGGCGCCGGTCTGATCCTGATGTTCCAGTCGTGGACGTCGGCCTCGTCCTGGGCGCTCGACGTCGGCGGCAAACCGTTCAACTCGATCCCGGCATTCATCCCCATCACGTTTGAGGTCGCTGTACTGCTCGGCACGCTCGCGACGGTGCTGGCGTTTTTCTTCCGCAGCAGGCTTTGGCCGGGCAAGCGGGGAGAAAACGTCGGAGAGAACTTCACGGTCGTCGTTCACGCTGGCAACGCCGCATTCGAGCGCGCAGACGCCGAGCGTATCGCGGCGCGACATCAGATCGACATCACCGTCACCGGAGCTGATTGATGCGAAGAACGATCGTCAACTCGCTGCTGGGCGTGATCGTGGCCGGGTTGCTCTCGCTCAACTGGCTGCTGCGCGCTGATCCGAATCAGCGCAATTTCGAAGTGCTTCCCGATATGGCGCACTCGGTGCCGTACGACGCCTTTTCCGCAAATCCTAATTTCGCCGACGGCATGACGCTTCGCGCCCCGGTGCCGGGGACAGTCATTCGCGGCTTCATGCCCCTCCACTTCGATGCCACTCCTGAAGACGCGCAGCGTGCTGGACGCGAGCTCACAAGTCCATTCACGCCGAATGATGCGAACGCGTTCGCGCGCGGCGCAGCCGTTTACGGGACGTACTGCGAAATCTGCCACGGGCCGGCCGGAAAAGGTGACGGGACGGTGGCGCAACGCGGCTTCCCCGCCCCCCCCTCACTGCTCGCGCCCAAGGCACAAGGTCTCGCCGACGGCCAGATCTTCCACATTGTGACCTACGGGCAGAAGAACATGCCGTCCTACGCAGCGCAGATCGATCGTGACGATCGTTGGAAAGTGATTCTCCACGTTCGTTCGCTGCAGCAGAGGAGCAAGTGATCAACCCGCGCGTTGCGAAGCCGCTTTTTGCCGTGATGGCGTTCTCGGTTGCCACGGCTCTGGCCGGCGTCATCGTCGCGCCGGGCGACGTCTGGCCGAACATCCTGCTGTCTGGGTTTCTCATGATTGGGATCGGACTCGGGGGCGGGTTCCTGGTCGCCGTGCACGACGTCAGCAACGGCAGGTGGCTTGGTCCCGTCCGCCGCATCGCCTGCTCGTTCACGCGACTCGTGTTGCCGGGATCGGTCGTCGTGCTCGTGGCGATCGTGTTCGGCGGCACATTCCTCTACCCCGCCTTTCACGAGCACCTCGGCGGATTCAAAGGCCTGTGGCTGGACCGAACGTTCTTCACGGCCCGGGCGGTCGTTTACGTCGCCGCCTGGATGATGTCCATTCATACGCTGCGAAGGCGCCGCGGTGCGGCGACATTCATCGTGATCTTCTCCGTGACGGTGTGGCTCGCCAGCACCGACTGGATTATGTCCCTCGAGCCGCACTGGACGAGCACGATCTTCGGCGTCTATCACTTCGCTGGGCTTTTTGCCGGCAGCCTCGCTGCCATCGCCATCGTCACCGTAAACCGCTCGCGCACCGATCACTCCATCACTTCCGACCACATCCACGACGTGGCAAAGATGCTCTTCGCGTTCAGCACATTCTGGATGTACATCTGGTTCAGTCAGGGGATGTTGATCTGGTACGGCAACATGAGCGAGGAGACCGCTTACTACGCCGCACGTGCCTACGGCAACTGGGGCGTGTTGTTCTGGGCCGTGGTCGTTCTGATGTGGGGCCTGCCGTTCTTCGTTCTGCTGTCCGATAAGGCGAAGCGGAACCGGACGATCGTGTCGCGCATCGCCGTGGCCGTTCTGATCGGCCACTGGCTCGACCTCTACGTGTCGATCCTTCCGGCTCACGCGCCCGAGCCCAAACTGACCGGTTGGGACCTGGCCCTGGCCCTCGGCGCATTCGCAGCAGTGGGATGGGCGGCCACGCGGCAGGAGACCGCTGCGCCCGTACCGGTGTTGCAGCCGGTCGCGGACTAGCGGTACTTTGACCCGAGGTGCTCATGGCCCAGGACAAACAGCCCGAGATCACGGAGTATCGCAACGGTCCTTACCTCATCAGCACGGACCCGGCGATGCTGGACG
>JADGOA010000250.1 GCA_017883215.1 Thermoanaerobaculia bacterium
GGCGTGGCCAAGACCCACCACCGGAAACGACCACGATCAACACATCCGTGACTCACTAAATGCGAAACGAATCTGTCTCACTTTCATTGACACGTTCCGAAGCGAGTCCGCTGCAACGAGGGGTTAGACGCCTGTAATTCGTGCTGCCCGCCAGCGCTGAAACCACCGGGTTAGGAGAAACCACCATGCTGAGCCGAAAACCGCGAAGTACGGTGCTGGGACAAGGAAATTCCAGACGTCGTTTACCGGGGAATAGCCCTGTACGAGGTGAACGTGAGATAGAAGGGCTGAACCTGCGGAGCTAAAGAGAGCGAGCGCAAGGCTGATGGGAAAATCCAGGAATAGGAAGGCGATCCAGGCCATGGGCCAGTCCGGTTCACCGCCTGACAGAATGGCTGCAACGGTGAGTAAGACGAGGCCGAGATGGGCCGACGCGACGTACCAGGCCAAGCGCTCAGTTCGTGAAGCCGTTCGCGTTTCCCCTTCAGGCGTCTAACGATATCAAGCTCAGCGGCGAGCGAAGCGAGTCCGCTGCAGCGCGTTGTTAGCCGGCTGGTTCGTTGCTGACCGCCTCATGCACCTCAGTGCCCCAGCCATCGTGAATGCCGTGGTATTGCGCCGCCGCCTGAACGAGGAACTGGATGTACGGCCGGGTAGTGACCGTAAGGACCGTTTCGAGCACCGAGACGGTGAGGCTCGTATCCGTGTCCGGCTCACCCGGTGTGGGCTCGGCCACTTCGACTGCTTGAATGCCGCGAACCTGCAGGCCCGCAGCAAGGGTTCGGGCCGCGTCTGCTGTGGGGAGAAAGAAGTGCAGGTCGATTACGCGAGGAAGCGCCGGGTTGACACCCATTGAGACGAGCTTCTCCACCAGGGCCAGGTTGCGCTGTTCGTGACTCCTGACCTGCTCTTCAAGCGACGATGTGGTCTTCATGAGGTTGGTGCCCTGGCGTGGGAGAGACTCTCAGCCGGCTAACGATATCAAGCTCAGCGGCGAGCGCAGCGAGTCCGCTGCAGCGCGGGGTTAGGCGCTCTCCTCGGTCGAGCGCGATTCCTCTCTTGCAATAACGCATAGGCGGCTGAAGAAGCCGTCTGCACCGCGGACTGGATATGCTGCTTCCACAAAGAGATTCTGTACGCTTTTGCCGGCCTCGCGTTCCGCGACCGCCTGTTCGACTAGTTCGATTGCCCGGCCGAGCGGGACCGCAAAGGCACCCGATTCGCCGCGGCGATGCTCGTCGCGCCACTTGAGGATGCTAGGCAACGCATCGCTTACTTGGCTCGAGTCATTGTGACGCCTCGTGATGAATGGCGCCACTTCCTCTGCAAGGATGACCATGTGAGCGATCCGCCATCGGTCGTTCGAGATTACTCGAACGTGTGCGATTCCGAGTTCCTCTTCACAGGCGAGGATGTGCCCGCCGCCCGTTTTCGGCCTCGGGTGACGCCAGGTCCGTGGCCATCGGAATGTGAAGAGCTGGCCTGCCGCAGGGAGAGCGATCTGGTGCATGGGTGTCGATAGATAAGAGCGCCTAACGATATCGAGTTCAGCGGCGAGCCGCAAAGCTTCAAGAAACGAGGGGACGGCGCCCGAGTCCGCTGCAATGAGGTGTTAGGCGCGAGGCGACCGAATTGCGAGATACACCTGCCGAACGGTTGCCATCGCGTGTTCGGTCAGTACGTAGCGGTACACGTCCCAGACCACAGCGAAGAGCCCCGCGAGCGCCGGTAGGTAAAGCTGATCCGGTGGCGCGGCTCGGACGAAGAACCAGCCGACCAGGATGATTAGCGCCGTTATCCAAGTTGCCGCAGTTCGGCTCATGAGCCCAAACTGCGGATCGAGGTCGAGGTTCTGCCCGTCGGTCCTCACGCGGACGCTGCAAAGGAGCGGTAGGCGAACCTCGAATCCGACAGTTTTCTCGTCGACCCGATATCCGAGCGTCCGCAATGTCTCCGAAAGACTTTCGGCCACACAAACCTCCTTCGCGCCTAACGATATCAAGCTCAGCGGCGAGCGTAGCGAGTCCGCTGCAGCGCGTTGTTAGACGGCACCGCCGCCGCGCCAGACGTACGCCCTGCCCTCGCCCCACGCGACGATGGCGCAGAGCGATGAGTGCGGAACGGTAAAGTAGCCGAGGGCTGCGGGCGGCGTGATGAGAAGTGGTGGCTGGAGCGAGCGAGGCCAAGGGCGGAACCACCAGGGTGCACGCATGCTGTCGGTAATGACGCCGGACCAACCGGACGCCGTAAGCGAGCTGGTCATGAGATGTAGGTCCGGCTCCGGCGCTACGAAGGTGAGCCATATGCGACCTGAATCGAGTGCATGTGCCACCTTGATTTGAGTGGCGGAGGTGGGAACGAACGCGGGTACAAAGCCTCGCTCTATTGCGCCCGCCGCGCGAGCCGCCTCAAATGACGGAAAGGCGGACGTCGGCGTTTCGTACCAAACACACGCTTCGAATCCCGCCAGCAGCAAGGCGATGATGCTCGCGGCGATCGCCACAGCCTTTTTCATTGTGCCGTCTAACGATATCGAGTTCAGCGGCGAGCGCAAGCGAGTCCGCTGCAACGAGGGGTTAGGCCGCGAATTACCAGCACGCGATGGTTTCGTGGCCCTTGGGATTTGAGACCACACGAGCGCCGGAACAGGCGCGAAGAGTAAAGAGCTGCGGGGGGTCCTCAGAGTGGTACGGGGCGAATTCGTAGGTGAAGAAGAAGAGGCCGTTATCCGCCGTTCTGATGAAGCCGTTCGCTAGGACGATGTCCTCGATTTCTCTGTCGCTCGTTTCGTACGTGGCGTGGAACGGACGATTGGAGCGAAACGCGGCAACGGAGCAGGCGTCGATAGTGGATCGGTCGGCGCCCGCTGGTACGGAACCGCAATCGAGTGCACCAGGGCCGGCGAGCCCGCGTAGAAAAGCGCCGAGGCGAAACTTGGTGCCATGGGTGGGGAGATTTGCTCCGAGAGGTGGCCGTGTCGAGCATGCTTCGAGTAGGAATACAGCCAGGAGCAAGGTGAGTCGGCGGGAGATTCGTGTCACTTGGACGAAGGATACGCGGCCTAACGATATCAAGCTCAGCGGCGAGCGTAGCGAGTCCGCTGCAGCGCGGTGTTAGGCCCCAGAGGAAGCTACGGTTTCTCAGAGGAACTGTCGGCGAGTGCAGCTTCGGGGCGTACGTGCGCGAGTTGGAGCGAAGCCAACCGTGCGATCCACGAGAGCGCGCCGGACACGAGGCAGATGGCTAAGCCGAAAAGAAACAACGCTGTGCCGGAGGCGGCGAGCTCCGCTTGGCGCGCGATGATGAAGGCTCCGGCGAGGTTAGGAGAACCGCGCTCCACCACGTTCATTTCCGCATTGAAATGGAAGTGCAAAAAGCCGCCGACTGCCATAAGGAGGAAACCCGATAGCGCGCAAAACCTCGCGCTCGACTTCGCGCGCTGCGCAACGAGACGCAGTTCCTCGGTTGGGGTAGACGGGCTGCGTGTGTCTGCCGCTGCAATCATTCTCGTTCTGGGGCCTAACGATATCGAGTTCAGCGGCGAGAAGGAAGGAGCGCCAGCGACTCACGCCGAGTCCGCTGCAATGAGGTGTTAGGCCACGTTCACCCGGACGCGTCGTTGTCGGTGAAGTCCTCGGGTGTTTGCGACCAGCCGATCTTGCCAGCCTTCGTTAGAATTTTGACCCACCAGACCGTTGTGGGCTGCTCGAGAAAACGGAAAGCAGACACACCAGGCGGCATGCCGATGCCGCCCCAGTGGATTTGATCTGAGTAAGTGTGGCCGTTGAACCAGAGCAGGTCGTAGCCCTCGCCCTTGTAGCGAAGAATGAACACAAGGTCGCCGGGATGAAGCGATACGACGTTCGGCTCTTGACCCAGCGTGATGGGTTCTAGGATTTCGATTCGGCCGGGCCTCTCAGTGACAACAACACCGGTGACAGCATAGGCCTGATCACCGGCGTTCAACTGGAAAGCGACAGGGGCGCCGGCGCGCCTAGCCGATAAGACGTCCGTCCGGCGAACAGTTGTCCATGTGCGGTAGACGCAGCATTCAAAGGGGCAGGCGCCCCAATCGAGGTATGGCAGAGCGAGCTTGACGGCTGGCGGATTAGAAGCCGTGCCGACGAGGAAAGAGAGAATGGAGAGGAGGGGCAGCATTACCATGAGGTCACGTGGCCTAACGATATCAAGCTCAGCGGCGAGCGTAGCGAGTCCGCTGCAGCGCGGTGTTATGCGGCGCCTCGAGCTGTGGACCCGAAGAACATGCGCACCCTTGATGACGAGAGGTACCAGAGGAGAAGGGTGACGACTGGGAGGCCCACGACGGCGCGAGGCTCGATGCCCAGAGCTGCGTTGACGAGGTCGCCGGTGAGGTTGACGACGAGAAGAGTGATGCGGAGCCAGTAACCCCAGAGCTTGCCGGCAAAGAAGCCATACACTGAGGCCGCGCATGCCAGGCAGACAGTGCCGAGGAGAAGCGGTGCCCAGATACCCATGCCCGCGAAGGCTTCGCGAGCGCGCGGATTGAGGCTCCACATGGGCTCGAGCATGCCGCCCGGCATAAGAAGCGAAACCGCTGAAAGCCCGCTTGCGAACGTACCGAAAGCGAAAAAAGCGCTCAGCGCCGTGATTCCGGGCGGCCGTGAGATCTGGGGTGCCGACACAAGGAGATACGACGCGCTCAATGAAGCCGCATAACGATACCGAGTTCAGCGGCGAGCGCAAGCGAGTCCGCTGGAACGAGGTACTCGTTTCAGCGATTGGTCAGCTGCCCGTCGACTGCGCCTGCGAGAACTTTGACTTCGGTGCCGCCCGCGGCGCCGGTGGGCGCTCCACGCGGTCAGCCGTGCGGCAGTCGGCGCCCTCGTCGAACGGGATGCGCAGGACGACCTCGTCTCCAGCTTTCAGGCCTTCGTACACGAGGGCGTGGGGTGCGAGCGCGACTTTCCGCTCGCGTCCGCTCTTTTCGAGGATGGTGATCGCATTCTTCGTGTATGTCTTCATGGTCCCGCGCACGGTCACGTAGGCTGTTCCGACGACCGCCGGGCCTGCGGGGACGGCCGGGCCGGGCGCAGCAGGTGGTGAATACGCACCGGGATCGGGCGGCGCGTAGGCGCCCGTTGAGCGCGCCGTCACTCGCCGCGACCCTGGGCGTGTCACCTGGTCACCTTGCAGGACCCATCCGTAGCTGCCCTGCTTCAACGTGCCGCTCGGCTGCACGACGGTCTCCTTGTTGCTCTGCCCGGGCGCGGACGGCACCGTGACGTGCTGCTCGGGGGCCGGCAGGCTCTGCTGCGCCGCGGCGGGCAGGGCGAGCACCGCGGCGAAGAGCAGAGGGATACGCTTCATCGACTCATTATAGGTTCGGCGCACCTCGAGAACGGGTCAAGTGGAGAGGGCTACTACAGGGCTACGTCGAATGGGCAGGCAGCGCGGGGAAAGGCCCCGAGAAGC
>JADGOA010000251.1 GCA_017883215.1 Thermoanaerobaculia bacterium
GTCGCCTTTGACGGCGAAAGCGGTCACCCGCTTGCCTCCACGCTGACGTATCTCGCCCAGCGGTTCAAGCGGGCCCGTGACAGCGGTACCTGTCTCTTCCAGAAATTCGCGGCGGGCAGCGACCTCGGCATTCTCGTCCTCATCGATCTCCCCTTTCGGAATCGACCAGGCCCCCTCGTCCTTCTTACGCCAATAGGGTCCGCCTGGATGCACCAGCAAGACTTCGACTTTCTGATGCCCACGCCGATACATCAGGATGCCAGCACTCGAAACCGTTCGGCGACCTGGTTTCGGCACCTCAGGCAACTTATCGCCTTTCTTCCGCATCCCCTTGGGCATGGCTTCCGAACAGGACAAGGGTCATTACAACGCGCTGAGGTCCTCAGGCACTTCGCCAAACTTCCTGATCACCTTCGCGTCGCCGAAGTCGCCTGTCGCTGGATCTCCTGTCCGGCTGAACGCGACCGCGCCGACGTAGCCGGGCTTGCGGGACAGCGCCTCGGTCCGCATGACGGCGGCATTAGGATTGAAACATTCCGTCGCTTCGGCGGGGGCGATGCCGTCGTCGGAGGCGATGAACGGCAACGCCACATAGTAGGTGATTTCTGGCATCTGGCACCTCAGTCGTACCAATCCTTTCGATCGCGCAGCTCGAATTTGCCGCGCGCGTAACCCGTCGAGACCGCCGCCTGGAGCTTCGCGATCTGGTCCTCCAGGAATCCGTTGGCGACGATCAGCACCTTGACCGCCTCCCGGGCATCCCCTCCGCAGGCCGTAATCGCCTGGTCGGCCGCAGCCTCAAGGTCGTCAGGGGGTGGGAGCGGAAGCTTCGGATGCGGCGGACATGTCCGATGTTCTCTTTTCGTTCACGGAGAGTCAAGCGGCCGAACGCAGAATCTGCTGGCGCGGCAGGGCCGGTTAGGGATGAATCGGTGCCGGGGTGGGCTCGCTGTCGGAACCAGCTGGTCCGGTTCGTCTTGAATCCGAGCCGCCCCCGAAATGGAGTTCTGCGTACATGGCCCCGCGCGCAAACTGGAAAGGCTTCCTGCGTCTGTCCCTCGTCACCTGTCCGGTCGCGCTGTATCCGGCCACCTCGGAAAGCGAGAAGATTTCGTTCAACCAGCTCAACCGGAAGACCGGCCACCGGATCAAGTACGCCAAGGTGGACGCGAACACCGGCGAAGAGGTCGCCAACGAGGACATCGTCAAGGGCTATGCGCTCGACAAGGACACCTTCGTCGAGGTGACCAAGGAGGAGCTTGAGGACCTCGCGCTGGAATCCACGCGCACCATCGAGATCGACGAGTTCGTCGAGCGCGAGGAGATCGATCCCCGCTACCTGATCCGTCCCTACTATCTGCGTCCGGACGGCAAGGTCGGCCACGACGCCTTCGCGGTGATCCGCGAAACGATCCGCGAGATGAACAAGGTCGCGATCGGCCGCGTAGTGCTGACCAATCGCGAGCACATCATCGCCCTCGAGCCGCTGGAGAAAGGTCTCGTCGGCACGCTGCTGCGATACCCGTACGAAGTGCGGTCCGAGGAGGAGTATTTCGACGAGATCCAGGACGTCAAAGTCACCAAGGACATGCTCGACCTCGCCAGGCACATCGTGAACCAAAAGGCGGGGCGCTTCGAGCCGGACAAGTTCGAGGACCATTATGAGACCGCGCTCGTCGACCTCATCAACAGCAAGCGTTCCGGCAAGCCGATCACGCCGAAGGAGCGGCCCCGCGGTGAGAACGTCGTCGATCTGATGGAGGCGCTGCGCCGGAGCGTGGGCGGCGCCGAGCCGGCAAAGGCCTCGAAGGCTTCGAAGAAGCCGCGGAAGGCTGCGAGCGGTCAGAAGGAAATGCTGATGACGATCGCAGGCAAGAAGCCGGCCAAAGAAGCGGCCGCAAAAAAGACGTCCAAGCAGCAGCGCAAGTCAGCCTAGCGATCCGCGGGCCGGGGCGGGGGTCCGGCTTCATTCAACGAGGGTTCGCATGAAACCGCACGTCATCTGCCTCATGGCCTCCAGTGTGGACGGTCGGACGCTCCACAGTCGTTGGCGACCCAAGGGATCAACCGCAGACCTGTTCGAACGTGTTCATGACGAACTGGCGGGCGACGCATGGCTCGTCGGCCGCGTCACTGGCCAGGAGTTTGCCAAGGGCAGGCCGTATCCCCCGTCAGCGAATGAGACCTTTCCGCGCGAGCCCTGGTTCGCGCGACGCGAAGCAAAGGCCTATGGCGTCGTGCTCGACGCTCACGGCAAGATCGGCTGGGGCCGTTCGGACATCGGTGGCGACCCGATCGTTGTCGTCCTGTCCGAGGCAGTTTCGGATGCGCACTTGACGGGGCTGCGCGGCGAGGGAGTGTCATACATCTTCGCCGGGAAGTCGGAGCTCGATCTCGCGCTCGCGCTGGACATCCTCAATCGCGAACTTGGTGTGAAGCGGCTACTGCTGGAGGGAGGCGGCGGTGCCAACGGTGCCTTTCTGCGCGCGGGATTGGTCGACGAGCTCAATTTGATCCTGTGTCCAGCCGTGGACGGTGCGAAAGGCGCACCGAGCGTCTTCGACTCCACGGATGCGGAGGGCGATCGCCGAGCTCCCGTCACGGCGATGACCCTGGAGAGTAGCCGGGCCTTGGAAGGCGGTGCAATGCTGCTGCGGTACGCGATCCAGAACGCAAATATTCAGGCGGCAGCCGATCGGTGATGCATCCACGCCACATCGTCGTCATCGGCGCAGGCGCCGCAGGCCTGATGGCCGCCCGCGAACTCGCCCGCACGGGCAAAAGAGTGACCATCCTGGAGGCGCGAGACAGATGCGGCGGGCGCATCCATCCGCTTGCCTCAGCCGAGTTCGGCTACCCGGCCGAAGGCGGTGCCGAATTCGTCCATGGCGAGGCGCCCGTCACGCGCAGCCTGTTGCGCGAGGCGCGGCTTTCGCTGCTGCCGATCGAAGGCGTGCAGTGGAGCGTCGAAGACGGAAAGTTCTCTCACCGGGAATCTCAAGATCCTCATGAGGCAGAGCTTCACAAGGCGCTGGAAGAACTGAAGGACGATCTGACGGTCGCCGAATTCCTGCGGCAGCATTTCGCCGGCCCTACCTACGATGGGTTACGGCATTCCATCGAGCGGATGGTCGAGGGCTACGACGCGGCCGATCCGGAGCGGGCCAGCACCTTGGCGCTTCGCGACGAATGGATGGATAGCGGAGGGAGTACGCAAGGACGCATCGCCGGTGGCTATGGTGCCCTCGTCGAATTTCTGGCTGCGGGGTGTCGCGACCATGGGGTTGCGATCCATCTGGGCTCAGCCGTCTCCGCCATCGAAGCGAGTAATGGGAGGGGAGTGGTCCGGTGCGCCAACGGCGACGCGCATGAGTACGATGCCGTAGTCCTCACGGTGCCTCTTCCTCTCCTGAAGGGGATCGTGCTGCCTCCGACGGAACGCGAGAGGATCGCAGCCGCTGCACACATCGGCTTCGGAAACGTCATAAAGATACTGCTGCGCTTTGAGGCTCGTTGGTGGGTCGAAAAGCGCATGGATCTCACCGATCTGACCTTCCTGCTTTCGGATGTGACGATCCCGGTCTGGTGGACGCAGCATCCCGTTGATCTCCCCGTGCTCACGGGCTGGTTCGGCGGTCCAAGGACGGAAGCTATGGCCAGCCTCGGCGAGCATGAATTGATAGAGGCAGGGCTCTCATCGCTCGCCGAAATCTTCGGCATCGATCCAAAGCAACTGATGCGGAATCTGGTCGCGGCGCGGGCGATCAATTGGGCGAACGATCCTCTCGCGCGCGGCGCCTACTCCTACGCGACGCCCGAGACGCGCGCGGCCCAGGCCGTGCTTTCAAGAATTGATGGTGGGGCGGTTTTCTTTTCCGGCGAAGCACTCTACCGCGGGCGGGACATGGGCACGGTCGAGGCGGCGCTGGCGAGCGGCCTGGAGACGGCGCGGGCCCTTGTCGGATAGAGGGCTCACTCACTCCTCGGGCGGGCACTCCGGGCAAGTGTCGCCAATCGAGCCAAGCACGTCCTCCACGGCGGCCGCAGCCTCGTCCGGAAACACGCCGAACGGTGGATTGCCCCGAGCGATGTCCACAGCGCGCTGGCGGGCATACGGATCGGCGCGGTCCTTCATCCAGCCGTGCTCCTCGCATTCGCGGATCGTGCCGGCCTCGAGCAGAACCGACCTCGCCCATCCCTCGATCGTCCGGAACGCGGGCCGGCGGTCCTTGGTCATCAGCATCGAAACTACTCCTTGCCACGCGACACGAATCCTTGGGACCCACCCGCCGTTCCGGCTGCTAACACAGGGCAGGGATTCGGAATCGTGGGAGCTGGCGGTCTTCCACCTGTTCCGCGGCCGGCTGTGCACAAGACCGCTAGGCGGCTGGCGGCGGGTCTTCCTTTTCGCCAGTCGCCACGATCCGGAGCGCCCCGTCCGGAAGCGGTCGCTGGAGCGCCTTGGCCTCGTCCCACGGCGCCCGCATCCAGACGTCGTGTTCTTCGGGCGTCGTCAGGATCACCGGCATCGCCTTTGGGTGAACGCGCCCGACTTCGCCGTTGGGCTCGCAGGTAAGAAACGCGAAAATGTCGGCAGTGACCTCGCCTTCCCTGACCTTCCGCACGCTGGTCCAGTTGGTCCACAAGCCGGCGAAGCACATCAGCGGCCGGCTCTCGTCGGCCGCGAACCAGACCGGCGTCTTCTTGCCTTCGATTAAATCGTATTCCGAAAACGACGTGAATGGCGCGAGGCAGCGGTGCTCCGGACCGAGCCATCGCTTCCAGTGGGCGCTCGAGACGTTGCGGATGTTGGTGGTGCCGCTGTCGGGCTCCAGGCGCAGCAATTCCTTGAAGTCCACAGCCTTTCCCTTGGCTTCGAGTTTTTGAGCGCGCTTCTTCGTGGCGTCCATCAACGCCCGTTGCGACGACGGCATGCCCCAACGCGCCATCGCGAGTTCACGTCCGCCGTTGCCATTGCGCACGATCGGCGCCGGATAGTCCGGATAGATGCCGGGCAGCGGCGGCATGTTGCCGGTGCGGTCATTCGCCGGATCGACCTTGAACAGCCTCCGGATGGCGTCGACGTTCTTGGTCATGGAGTAGAGATTGCACATGAGAAATTCCTGGGCGTCCGGACCCGCGATATTTCCGCGAACGGAAGTCGAGCACAAACATCTGGTCCAGTCGACACGATAGCCAGTAGGAAGCGGCCGATCCAAGCCCAACAGCTATGGCGATTGCCTGATGCCCGACACCGCGCTTCAATGAGCGCATGCCCCAGCTCACCCGACGCCGCTATCCGGAAGCCCGCGACGAATGCTGGCACGTCTACTACGGCGACGTGCATGCCGGCACGCTCGCGATCCGTACCGGCAACCCGCACGATGCCGAGCCGTGGGAATGGCGCTGCGGGTTCTATCCGGGCTCGCATCCGGGTGAATGCAGCAGCGGCA
>JADGOA010000252.1 GCA_017883215.1 Thermoanaerobaculia bacterium
CCACCCGCCACACTGCGCCATTCGCACCGTTGTGCAGAACGTGCTGGCGCAGCGCGTGGTTCATCACGACGGAATCGAGAATCTGAATCTCGTCGATGTCGGTCGGGTCGGCCAGCTGCAGTCCCATCGCGGCGATCACCTGATTGACCGTGCGATTGTGATGCTCGACGATGGTTGGTGAGACCGGCTTCTGCGGGTTCACTTCATGAGTCGTGGCGAGTGCCTCGCCGCGGAGGATGAAGAGCGTGCAGTTCTGCGCGCGCAACCAGTCGAGAGCCGCGGCGAGCGTCACCACGTGCCAGTTGCGGTGCCTGCGGTAGACCCTGGCGATGGCGCGATTCCGCTCGCCAGCCGGCTTGTAGACGTTGGGCTGGATCTCCCAGATGAGAGCGACGTGGTGGGTCCCGTCGAGCGTCCCGCTCGTCTCTCCTGCCGAGCCGGGGACTGTGTGCTGCTGGCCGGCGGCTTTGCCGAATGCGACGGCATCGTCAAGCGACGCGGCGACGAGATCGAACGACACCGTCTCGCTCCGCCCGCCGAAATGCGCATTGCGGCCGAGGATGAGGAGACCTTCGGGAACCGGCTGTGTGTCGCCGACGATCGATCGGACGAGCGCCGCCGTGCGCACGAGGGCGTCGGCACCCAGCGGAACGGCGACGCCGCTGGCGCGCCCTTCGACCTCGCGTGGACACCAGAGGCTCGCAGTCGGCTTCCCTTCCGCCCAGAGCGGATGATTGCGCGTGAGATACCGATCCACGACGCGCTCGCGGATCGAGAGCGTATCTTCCGGCGCGAGCGACGAGACCGATTCCGCCCCCTCCGCGAGATCGCCGAACACCTCGAGCACGTCCGTCCCCATCGAGACGTACAGGTCGTACAACGCGGCTTTCGTCGCGCTCTGCACGCCGTAAGCGTCGAGGATGCGGGCGATGTGCTCGGGAAACATGCGAGTCCTGAGTCCTGAGTGCTGAGTCCTGAGAAGATCCATGAGGTTTCCCACTCAGCACTCAGGACTCAGGACTCAGGACTCTAATCTCTACGCGGCGGCCATCGACTCTCGGAACCTGTCGAGGATCCGCTGCACGTCGCCGACGCAGGTGATGTCCTGCAGGCCGACGCGGATGTCTTTGCCGTGCGCGATTCCACGCGAGAACCATCCGATCAGCGTCCGCGCCTTGTGCAGCTTCCACTTGTCGACCTGAGCTGCGGATTCGATCTTCGCCAGATACCGCTGCATGGCGTCGATGCGGCGGTCGATCTCGTCGAGAACCGGATGGCCCGAGGCGTGGGCGACGATGTCGCGGAAGATGAAGGGATTGTGCAGCGCCGCGCGCCCGATCATCACACCGTCGACGCCGGTCGTCTCGAACATGCGCACGGCGTCCGCCGGCGTTTTCACGTCGCCGTTGCCCCAGACGGGGATCTTCAGCTCGCGCTTCACGTCCGCGATGTAGGCCCAATCGCTGGCGCCGGTGTAGGCCTCGCCGCGCGTACGGCCGTGAATGGCGATGGCGGAGACGCCGATCTCTTCGAAGCGTTTCAGCAGCGGCAGGACGTCATCGGTCTCCCATCCCTTCCGCACCTTGACCGTGACCGGAATCTTCACGCGCTTGCAGATACGCTCGACCACCCGCGCCGCCTTGTCGAAGTCCTTGAGCATCCCGGAGCCCGCGCCGGTGTTCACGATCTTCTTCACCGGACAGCCCATGTTGATGTCGACGATGTCGACACCCTTTCGCTCCACGATCGCTGCGGCGTCGTCCATCCGTTCGGGATTCCCGCCGTAGATCTGAATGGCGATCGGCCGCTCTCTCTCGTCGAACGTCAGCATCTGGTGACTGCGGTCGTTCTTCCGGCTGAGGCCTTCCGCGGAGATGAACTCCGAAACCACGAGCCCCACGCCGCCGAGCTCCTTGACGAGCGAGCGGTAATAGACGTCCGTCACCTCCGCCATCGGCGCGAGGGCCAGCGGCGGATCGATGTGGACGCCGCCGATATCGAAACTGCGGTCGAGGTAATTCATCTCCGGAGCAAAGCTTAACGCGTGGAGGGGGTGGGGTGTTCCAGAAGAGGCATGAGGCACGGGGCATGAGGGCGGCGCAGCACTCATGCCTCATGCCCCATACCTCATGCCCTCTTCACGCGGCACACGAAGAACAGCTTCACGCCCCGCGCGTCGACGTTCATGATCTCCTGGAAGGGGTCGAAGTCGATCACTTCGACCGGTTCGAGCTCCGCCTCGTCAAGGCAGGCGCGGATCTCCTCCTCGCTCCACGCCCGTTGGCGGTGAGTCTCCCGAATCTTTACCCGCTCCCCGTTGGGAAGAGCCGCCCAACCGGTGACGAAGCCGAGGGCGATACGATCCCGCGCGCGGAACTTCGTGGCGATCTCCAGATGGTGATCGCGCCCGGTCGAGACGTATGGCTCGCGCATGCCCCAGACGGCCGGGTAGATGTCCGGATGGTTCATGTCGAACAGCAGCAGCGAGTCGGCCGACATCACCCCACGGATGCTGCGAAAGGCGGCCACAAGTCCGTCCCGCTCCTCGATGTGGTTGAGGCTGTCGTACAACGAGGTAACCCGCGCGAAGTGGCCGCGGAATGGAAGCGCGCGATAGTCGCCGCCGACGAGGCGATCAGCCCGGCGGCGTGCCACACCCAGCATCGCCAGCGACGCATCGACTCCGACCGAGCGGTAGCCGCGCTTTTCGAAAAACTCCATCGCCAGCCCGGTTCCGCAGGCAACGTCGAGGTGAGACAGCTCTCTGGCCGGGTACTTGTCGACGACAAAGGCGAGCAACCTTCGAACGGCTTGAAAGAAATTCTCGCCGAGCGCCTGGTCATAGGCGTAGGCGAAGGCATCGTAGGCTTCGGGGATGGGCATATCGGGTGTGTGGTGCGAAGCCTGTCATCCCGAGCTGCCGAAGCCGCGGAGCGGCGGAGGACAGCGAGGGATCCCCCGCACTCCCGGGGCGGGCGGGGGATTCCTCGCCGCGCTCCACCCCTCCGGGGTTCCGCCGGCTCGGAATGACACCATCACCACTTATAGAACCCCTCACCCGATTTCTTGCCGAGCTTACCTGCCGCGACGAGATCCCGGAGGATCTGAGGTGGTTCGAAGCGTGGCCCGAGCGTCGATGCGAGGTACGCGGCGATGCCGAGCCGGACGTCGAGGCCGACCAGATCGCTGAGGCGCAGAGGTCCCATCGGATGGTTATAGCCGAGCTCCATTGCACGATCGATGTCCTCGGCGGAAGCGACTCCCTCCTCGAGCATGCGCATGGCCTCCAGACCGATGGCCAGTCCGAGGCGCGACGTGGCGAAGCCGGGACTGTCGCGCACGATGATGGCAGTCTTCCCCATCGACTCCGCGACCCGCATCACGTCGGCAACGGTGTCGTCGGAAGTGCGGTCGCCGCGGACGATCTCGATCAGCTGCATCGCGTGTGGCGGATTGAAGAAATGCATCCCGACGAAACGGTCCCGCTTCTCCACGTTCGAGGCCAGCTTTGTGATCGAGATGGAGGAGGTGTTCGAAGCCAGAATCGTCTCTTCGCCGCAAAAGAGATCGGCCTGGGCGAAGACGTTCTTCTTCAGATCGAAGTCTTCCGGAACCGCCTCGATGATCAGATCGGCATCGCGAGTGGCCGGCTCGAGCTCGGCGGCCGGTTGGAGGCGCTCCAGAGCCGCGTAAGCAGCGTCCTCGGTCAGGCGCCCTTTAGCGATCGACTTCTGCAGCATCGACTCGACTGCGGCCTGCCCCTCCTCCAATGCGGTGGCGTCGTTGTCCTGCATGAACGTGTCGTAACCGGCCACAGCGGAGAGGTAGGCGATGCCGCGCCCCATCGTGCCGGCGCCGATGACGCAGATCGTACGAATCATGGCCGCGGACTATACAGCGGCGGCCAGCCGTCGTCAGCAGCGGGACACGCGGACCGCCGGTCGCGTGGTTGCGAGGTTGCGAGGTTGCGAGGTCTTGTCACCTCTCTGCCAACGGGAGAGCGATGACCTACTCGTGACCTCGTGACCTCGTGAGCGATAACCTGTCGTGGCAAAGGAGGCGTTCATGGCGATTTTCAAAGAGTTCAAGGAATTCGCGCTCAAAGGCAGCGTGATCGATCTGGCCGTCGGCGTGGTGATCGGTGCCGCGTTCGGAACCGTCGTGAAGTCGTTCACCGACGACATCCTGATGCCGCCGATTGGCCTTCTGACTGGGCGGCACGACTTCACCAACTCTTTCGTCGCTCTCGACGGCAAGCACTACGAGACGCTGGCGCAGGCCAAGACCGCCGGCGCGGCGACGCTCAACTACGGCCTGTTCGTCAACACCTTGATCACGTTTGCCATCGTGGCCTTCGCGATCTTCCTCGTCGTGAAGTGGTTCAACAGGCTCAAGAAGCAGCCACAACCCTCCGCGCCGAGCGTGCGCGACTGTCCGGAGTGCCTCTCGCCGATCCCGATCGAAGCGAAGCGCTGCAAGTTCTGCACGTCGCCGGTCGGCGCGACGCGGGCCGTCAGCGGATAAGCAGCGGCGGAGCCGCTTTGGAGTGCGGCGACCGCAGTCGCCGCTTTCCATCCAACTGCCGCTGCAGGCAAAAGCGGCGACTGGCGTCGCCGCACTCCAAGGCGCTTCGCGCTCAGACCGAGCGCATGGCCAGCTTCAGGATCTCGCGGTGCGTGAAGTAGTTCACGGCCGGATCGTCGAGGTGGAAGCTGTAGGTCAACTTCTCCTCGTTGTCAGCGACAAACGTGAATCGCTGGTAGCGCTCGGTCGATCCTTCGGGAAACTCCTTCACGCTCGCCGACTCGCCATCATCGTCCTCGACGCCGAGAACGCGATAGAGCTTGTGCGCGGTGATGGGGAGATCTTCGGGCGGGTAGTGAACGAACTGGATCGCGTAGATCGACTTGGGATCGACCTCGCGCTGCGGGAAGGCTTCGGCGCCGTCGGCGGCCGCGCCGGTGAACCACGACTCCTCTTCCTTGAAGAGCACGAGATTCGCCGAGTTGTCGCTCATCGGCGCCAGTCCGCGGTCGAGGTGGATGTGCTGCTCCGGATCGGTGGCGTCACGAAGCTGCGACAGGAGCTCGATCAGATACTGAATGCCTTCGCGCGTTCCGGTGAGGGCGATCTCGTCGTCTTCGTCGGAGATCCAGACGTCGAGCCAGGCCTCTTTGGGCACCTTCACGCGACTCTCGATCGTGTCGAAGGAGATCGGAGCGAATCCGAGCCGTTTCGCCGCGGCGTTGAGGAACTCGTTGCAGTGCGGCTCTTCGAGCAGATGCTCGCGAGCGTATTCGATGGCGGCTTCATACGCGCGCTTGCGACCAAAATCGTGGCTCAGATCGAACGGTCTGAGGATCTGGTCGAGGAGCTCGGCGTAGCGTTCGGCTGGTTTCGACATATCGGCAGGGAGACAACTAAACCGCTACGAATCTACCACATTCCCGCAG
>JADGOA010000253.1 GCA_017883215.1 Thermoanaerobaculia bacterium
CGCATGCCGAAGCTCGACCCGAACTCAGCTGAATTCCGCCAGGCAGGTCATCGCATCGTCGACTGGATTGCCGACTATCTCGACGGCATCGACTCGTACGGCGTTCTCTCTCGCGTGCAGCCGGGGGACATCGAGAAGCAGTTCGCTGCCGGGCCGGGTGAAACCGGCAAGTCCTACGACCAGCTTCTCGATGAGTTCAACACCAAGATCCTTCCGGGCATCACACACTGGAATCACCCGGCGTTTTTCGCCTACTTCTCGATCACCGGATCGCAGGCAGGCATTCTCGCGGAGCTGCTGACCGCCGCTCTCAACGCCAACGGGATGTTGTGGAAGACTTCCCCATCCTTGACCGAGTTGGAGACGGTCGTTCTGCGGTGGCTGCGGGAGGCCCTCGGTCTGCCGGACGGCCTGTTCGGAATCATCAACGACACGGCATCGATCAACTCATTCCTCGCTCTTGCGGCTGCGCGCGAGTCGGTCGGCCTCAGCGTGCGCGCGGAGGGACTCACTGGGCGTGACCTGCCGCCGCTGCACGTTTACTGCTCCGACCAGTCGCACTCCTCGATCGAAAAAGGGGCGCTGGCTCTCGGCATCGGAGCGAAAGGGGTCATCAAGATCCCGAGCGACGAAGCATTTCGCATGCGTCCGGACGCGCTGGAGGAGGCCATCGCGCGCGACCGCGCCGCCGGTGTCCTTCCGATCGCCATCTCCACGACGACAGGAACGACCTCGACGGCCGCCGTCGACCCGCTGCGGCGCATCGGCGAGATCGCCTCCCGCGAGAATATCTGGCTGCACGTCGACGGTGCGTACGGCGGCTCGGCCACCATCGCACCTGAGTTCCGCTGGCTGTGGGACGGCGTCGAATACGCCGACTCGATCGTCGTGAATCCGCACAAGTGGCTCTTCACGCCGATCGACTGCAGCGTTCTCTACACCAGGCATCCCGACGTTCTTCGCGAGACGTTCTCGCTCGTGCCGGAGTACCTCAAGACCACCGACACGGCCGAGATCAACTACATGGATTACGGCCTGCAGCTCGGACGGCGGTTCCGCGCGCTGAAGCTGTGGATGGTGATGGAACACTACGGTCTCGAGCGGATGCGCGCGGTCATCCGGGAACATGTCGAATTCGCACAGCGCCTCGCAGCGGAGCTCCAGAAACGCGACGGCATCGAGCTTGTCGCACCGCAGAACCTCAGCGTGGTCGTCTTCCGCAGAGTTGTGCCGGGCGGTGAAGAAGCATGCGAGCGCGAGAATGCCGCGCTCCTCGAACGCATCAACGCCACCGGCAAGCTCTTCGTCTCGCACACCAAACTCCGCGGCAAGTACGCCATCCGCGTCGCCATCGGCAACGGGGCCACGGAGTGGCGGCACGTGGAGCAGGTGCTGAGCGCGATCGATTCAGCGAGTAGCGAGTAGCGAGTAGGGGACGTGCGCGTTCGCAGGACGCGGATGAGCAGTCGACGAGGAGTCAGGCAAAGTGCGAGCGCCCTACTCGCTACCCGCTGCCGTCACGATCCCCACGACTGCCGATCCGAAGGCCTCCAGCTTGGCGTCGCCGATGCCGTAGACATCGCGCAGCTCGGTGAGATTCGACGGCCGCGCGCGGGCGATGTCGCGCAGGGTGCGATCGCTGAAGATGATGTACGGCGGCACGCCGCGGCTGTCCGCTTCAGAACGGCGCCACTTGCGCAGCAGGTCGAACAGATCGCGGTCGTATCGCTCGTCCGAAGCGGCTGGCGCGCTCGGTCTGCGCCGCCGCTTCTCCTCCATCTTCTTCGGCGCGATCGGCTGCCGCAGCCGCACTTCCGCCTCGCCGCGGAGCACGGCACGCGACGCAGCGGTCAGGTGCAGGACGGGATACTGGTCGTCGGTCTGCACGAGATAGCCCTGGCCGACCAGCTGCCAGATCCAGTCGCGGATCTCGTTCTTCGAGCAGCCCTTCAAGATCGCATAGGTGGACAGGGAGTTGTGGCCGCGGTCGCGGATGCGATCGATGTCTTCGCCGCGCAGGACGGAGATCACGTGGCCGATCCCGAACGATTGGCCGAGGCGGTGGACGCAGGAGAGGATCTTCTGCGCGAGCGTGAGGGCATCCGAGACTTCCTCCGTCTCGCCGAGGCAGACATCGCAGGCGCCGCAGGAAAGGGAGGCGAACGGCTGGCCGAAGTACTCGACCAGCGCGCGATGCCGGCAGGCGGTGCCGGAGCAGTACCGGTCGATGTCGACGACGTGACGCATCGCCGATTCGACGTATTGCGGATTGGGAGTGACCTCCTCTCCGCCCCGCTGCAGCATCGACTTCCAGGCCACGACGTCGGCCGCGGAGTAGAGCAGCACGCATTCCGCCTCCAGTCCGTCGCGTCCGGCGCGCCCGGTCTCCTGCTGGTAATGCTCGATCGACTTCGGCATGGCCGTATGGAGGACGAAGCGGACGTTGGAGCGGTCGATGCCCATCCCGAAGGCGACAGTGGCAACGACGACGTCGCAGCGCTCCTTGGCGAAGTCCTCCTGCGCCGCATGCCGCTGTTCGGAGGTCATGCCGGCGTGGTAGGCGCGGACGGCGTAGCCGCGCTTCTGCAGCTGTTCGGCGAGAGCGTCGACGTCCTTGCGGCGGATGCAGTAGATGATTCCCGACTCGCCGCGGTGGCGTTCGAGCACTTCCAGGATCTGCTTCGACTCGTCCCGCCGCGGCAGAATCCGATAGACGAGATTGGGGCGATCGAAGTCGCCGACCAGGAGCAGCGGATCCCTTAAGGCCAGCTGCTCGATGATGTCGCGACGTACCTGGCGCGTCGCCGTAGCGGTGTAGGCGTGGATCGAAGCCGCCGGGAACTGCTCGCGCAGAGTGCCGAGCTGCCGGTACTCCGGCCTGAAGTCGTGACCCCAGTGGCTGATGCAGTGGGCCTCGTCGATGGCGAACGCCCGTGCGCCCGCTTGCTGCAGCAGTGAACGGAACGACGGAAGCGCCAGCCGTTCCGGAGAGACGAACAGCAGCTTGATTCCGCCGGCGATGAGCTCGCGCTCGACGGCGCGCTGGATGGCCGAGGACTGCGAGCTGTTGATCATCGCCGCGGAGGCGCCGTTCGCGATCAGCCCGTCGACCTGGTCCTTCATCAACGAGATCAGAGGGGAGACGACGACCGTGACGCCCTCGCAGAGCAGCGCCGGCGCTGCGTAGCAGAGCGACTTTCCGGCGCCGGTCGGCATGACCACAACCGAGTCGCGGCCGTTCATCACCGCGGCCATGGCGTCTTCCTGCAGCGGACGGAAGGAGGAGTAACCCCAGGTTTTTGAGATGATGTCAAGCAGGCGGTCTGGCACGGGTGAATTGTACGGGGTTGCGCAATGGCATCGATGGGCGTGTAGCAGGAAGCGTGCAGCGGGTAGGGGAGACCGCCCTTCCCAGCCGTCTCTCCTACACGCTGCACGCTCCCCGTACCCGCTTGAACGGATCTGGCGCCGCCAACGGCCTCTACACGCATTAGAATCCCGCGCGTGCAGCCGATTGCCGCCACGCCTCGCTGTCATCGAGCCATCAGTGCCGTCGCCGACCTTCTCGGCCGCCTTCGCCTCGACTTCGCCTTCGTCGGATCCGTCGCGCGCTCGGCCCACCTCGGTGCTCCCGTCGCAGCGCAGCCCATCGACGTTCTTGCGCTCATGTCGCCGGAGCAGAAGAATTCGGTGGCCACGATGGCGAACAATCGCGGATTCCTCGTCGATCGTGAAGAGCTCGAAGCGACCGAGGAGCTCGACATGGTGCCGTTTCGATTCGCAGATCCGGACGGCGAAGTGCGCATCCACGTGCTCGTCGGCTCCAACGCCCTCTACGGCCGGATGGTTGCGGAAGGCGTCCAGGCTCCGTTCGACGAGACGACGCTGAAAGTGCCGCGGCTGGAAGATTTCGCGCTGTTGTTGCAGTTGAGCGACGACGTGCCCGCTTTGACGCAGGCCATGGCGTCGGAAAGTTTCGACCGCACCGCGTATAACCGCAAGCTCGCGGCGATCGGCCTGAGAGAGCTGGTGATTCCCGAATGATCTGGATCGATAAACAGGAGCCGCTCGATCGCGCCGTCGAGCGCCTCAGCGGAGAGTCCGTGATCGCCGTCGACACGGAAGCCGATTCGCTGCACTCGTATTTCGACAAAGTCTGTCTCGTGCAGATCTCCGCGAACGGAGACGACCTCGTGGTCGACCCCTTGAGCGGCATCGATCTCTCCGGGTTCGGCGAGATCCTCGCGAACCCGGCGGTGACGAAGGTGCTGCACGGCGCCGACTACGACCTGCGGATCATGAATCGCGATTTCGGCTTCACGATCGCCAGCCTGATCGACACGTCGGTCTGCGCCCAGATTCTCGGCTACGAGGCCTTCGGCCTGGCAGCGCTGCTGGAACGGCACTTCGGCGTGAAGCTGAACAAGGTTCACCAGCGCGCCGATTGGGCCATGCGGCCGCTGTCGCCGGACATGCTCCAGTACGCGTCGCTCGACACGCACTACCTCATCGCTCTCGCCGACAAGCTCCGCGAAGAGCTGGTTGAGCTCGGACGGTGGGAATGGGCCGCCGAGGAGTTCTCGCGCCTGGAGGCCATTCGATTCCACGAGAACGACGATCTCGAGCGGTGGCGCAAGATGAAGAACCTCGGCAAGCTCGATCGCCGTTCGCTGGCCATCGTGCGCGCACTGGTCGACTGGCGCGACACGCTCGCCCGCGCAGCCGACCGGCCGCCGTTCAAGATCATGGGGAGCGAGCCCATCATCGAGATCGCGCGGGCCAGGCCTGACAACACCGCAGATCTCGCCAAGGTGAAGGGGATGTCGCGCTATCACCTCGATCGCTACGGCCGCGACCTTCTCCGGGTCGTCGGCGAGGCCATGCAGATTCCGGAGGCGGAGCTGCCGGAGAAAGGCGACGCCCGGCCGTGGACGCGCGATCGCGAGCTCGACTCGAGCGTGGAACGGATGAAGAAGATCCGCGACCGCGTCGCGCGCGAGCTGAAGATCGATCCGGCGGTGCTCGCGCCGCGGCACATCCTGACCAGCATCGCCACGACCGGCGACCTCGACCAGGTGCCGGCGATGCGCGCCTGGCAGAAGCGGGTCGTCGGCGCCGAACTGCTGGCAGTGTTGAAGAAGGCGTAGCGTCGGGACGGCGGGCCATCACCCGAATCCGTCTGCGATTTCTTCCCTCGTCGCTCGCGGTCCCGATCGCACCTCGATGTGACGTCGGAGCGGACGCCGCGTTTGCAGGCTCAGATACAATCTGCCGGGCATGGAACGCGTCTCGGATTTCAAAGTCATCGTGATCGGGTCCGGCCCCGCCGGATGCACTGCCGCTCTGTATCTCGCCCGTGCCAACCTCAAGCCGCTCGTCATCGAAGGGATGCAGCCCGGCGGGCAGCTGACGATCACGACAGAGGTCGAGAACTACCCCGGATTT
>JADGOA010000254.1 GCA_017883215.1 Thermoanaerobaculia bacterium
TTCGCCGTCGTCACGACCCCACTCCCCTTCATCCCCTCGCCCCGTGCGGATCTGTTCAGTGCGGCCGTTCGATTGGGAGCACGGGGCGAGGGGACCGGGCGCGCCGCTCTTTCCGGCGGCGTCAAGTTATCGCGCATACCCCTCCGGGGTTCCGCCGGCTGCCAAGAAACTCCCAGTGTTTATGCGGGCTCGGGTCACGTGAGTTTCTTCACTCAGGTTCAGCGCCCGCGCTGTGAAAAGGCTCAGGATGACACCGCGTGGGCCTCCGCGCCGCGCCCGCACCCCGCGCCGTGCGCGTGATCACGCTTGCGACGCGGTCCCTGCGGCACTCGCGCCCGACATCGCATCACCGCTGCCGCTGCCGGCCCAATATACTGTGGCGGCGAACGGAGGTGGCGGCATGCCTCTTGTCGAAGCGTACGCGCAGTCGAACCTTTCTCCATCCGTCTCCGAGCAGCTCATGTCGATGGCCCGTCTGATCCGGTACGAGGAGGGCGAGTACATCTTCCGCGAGGGCGACCACGCGCTGAACCTCTGCATCGTCGAGTCCGGCGAAGTGGCCATCGAACTGAACCTCCCCCCACACGGACCCAGGACGCTGGTCTCAGCGGGCCCGGGCGAGTGGTTCAGCTGGTCGGCGCTGCTCGAGCCACGCATCGAGCGCGCCTCGGCGCGGGCCGTCGTTCCGACGGAAGTGTGGGCCATTCGCGGCGGCGCCATCATGGACCGCGCCATCGAGGATCACGAATTCGGCTTCCAGATCTACCGCGCGCTCGCGGAACTGATCGCCACGCGCCTCACCTTCAGCTGGCTCCAGATTCTCCAGATGCTTGCCCCGTAACCAGGAGGTGCAGCGATGCTGCCGAGAGTTTCGGCGACGGTGGCGATCCCCAAGCCGGATCTGCAGCAGGTTTTCGACAACCTGCGCGGTTCGCGGCTGCGCCTGATCGGCCCGACCGTCGTCGACGGCGCGATCGCGCTCGGCGAGATCGAACGCACCGAGCAGCTCCCCATCGGATGGAGCGATGAACAGCAGCCGGGACGCTATCGCGCGAAGCACGGTGCGGAGAAGACGTACTTCGCCTTCAACGTCGGCCCGCACTCGTGGAGGAGGTTCCTCCATCCGCCGCGCCTGACTCTCTTCTCGGCGAAGGCGAACGGAAAGATGACCATCGAGCACGACGGCGAGGAGCCGCCGCGCTACGCGTTCATCGGCGTCCGGGCCTGCGATCTCCAGGCCATCGCCGTCCAGGATCGCGTGCTGATGAACGGTTCTTATCGCGATCCGCAGTACGTGGCGCGCCGTTCCAACGCATTCATCCTCGCCGTGAACTGCACGAAGGCGTCGTCGACCTGCTTCTGCACATCGATGCAATCGGGCCCGCGGGTGACGGGCGCATTCGATCTGGCCGCCACGGAGCTCCCGGACGTGTTCGTGCTCGACGTCGGCTCCGAGGCGGGATCGCAGGTGCTGGAGGGAACGTCGTGGGCGCCGGCGAACGCGTTCGATGTCGGCCGCGCCACGGAAGCGGTGCAGAAAGCCGAGCGGCAGATCACGCGCGAGGTGCGCACCGACCATCTCGGAAGCCTCCTCTTCGAACACCTCGAGAGTCCGCTCTGGAAAGAGGTTTCCGGCCGCTGCCTCGGATGCGGCAACTGCACGATGGTCTGCCCGACATGCTTCTGCACGACCGTCGTCGATACCATCGACCTCTCCGGCCGCAGCGAGCGCATCCGGGTGTGGGATTCCTGCTACACCACCGACTTCTCGCACGTGCACGGCGGCAACATTCGGCCCAGTCTGCGCGCGCGTTACCGCCAGTGGGTGACGCACAAGTTCGCCGCCTGGAGGGAACAGTTCGGCGTGTCCGGCTGTGTCGGCTGCGGGCGTTGCATCACCTGGTGTCCGGTCGGCATCGACATCACGGAAGTGCTGAAGGCCTTCCGAAGCACGGGGGTCAAATGACGAGCACGGCTCTGGAGACGGTGCCAGCAACGCTGCGCGACCCCATGCTGCCCCGCGCCGCGGTCATCGACGCGATCAAGCAGGAAACGCACGACGTGGGCACATTCACCCTGCGCCTCGACGAAGAGCCGGAGCCGTACGCGTTCCGGCCGGGGCAGTTCAACATGCTCTACCTGCCGGGCTTCGGTGAGGCGGCGATCTCGATCAGCTCCGACGCAGAGGAGCGGGACACGATCAAGCACTCCATCCGCTTCGTCGGCACCGTCACGATGGGGTTGTCGCGGCTGCGGGCCGGCACAGAGATCGGAATCCGCGGCCCTTACGGGACCGCGTGGCCGATCGAACAGGCGCGCGGGCGCGATCTCGTCCTCGTCGGCGGCGGCATCGGTCTGGCGCCTCTCCGGCCGGTGATCCATCACGTCCTGCGTCATCGCGACGACTTCAGAAAAGTGACGCTGCTGTACGGCGCGCGTTCGCCGGGGGATCTGCTGTACGCCGAGTCGTTCGAGGCGTGGAAGCAGGCCGGAATCGACGTGCACGTGACGGTCGATCGCTCGGAGGACTCCTGGAAGGGGGTCGTCGGTGTCGTGCCACTTCTCTTCTACCGCATCCGTATCGAGCCGAAGGAGACCGTCATCTTCACCTGCGGCCCCGAGGTGATGATGCACTTCGTGGCCTACGAGGCGCTGGCGCGCCGGGTTCCGAAGGAGTCGGTATGGCTCTCGCTGGAGCGGAACATGAAATGTGCGATCGGCGTCTGCGGGCACTGCCAATATGGTCCGCTGTTCGTCTGCCGCGATGGGCCGGTGATCAGCTTCGCGCGCATGGAGCCGTACTTCAACCGCGAGGAGTACTGAGATGAACCAGGCTCGTCCGAAAGTCGCGGTATACAAATTCTCGTCGTGCGACGGCTGTCAGCTGGCCATCCTCTGCCTGGAGGATGAACTGCTCACGCTCGCCGAAAAGGTCGACATCGCCAATTTCCTGGAAGCGCGCTCGCGTGTGGTCGACGGCCCGTACGACATCACGTTCGTGGAAGGGTCGATCACCACGGAAGAGGAGCGCGAGCGCATTCAGCGCATCCGCGAGAACTCCAAATACCTCGTCGCCATCGGCGCCTGCGCCGTATCGGGCGGCATCCAGGCGCTGCGCAACTGGATCCATGTTGACGCCTTCGTGCAGGCGATCTACGCCACGCCGGAGCACATCCATACGCTCGCCACCTCCACGCCCATCGCCGATCACGTGCACGTCGACCTCGAGCTGAGTGGCTGTCCGGTGAACAAGCGTCAACTGCTCACCGTCATCGCATCGCTTCTCCGCGGCCGCATCCCGGATGTCCCACCGTATGCTGTGTGTATCGATTGCAAGTTGAACGGCACGCCCTGTGTCATGGTCGCGCAGGACGTCGTCTGCCTCGGCCCGCTTACCCGGACCGGCTGCGACGCGCTCTGTCCGTCGTTTGGCCGCGGATGCTACGGCTGCTTCGGGCCCTCAGACATGTCCAAGCCGGAAACGCTGGCCGAGCACCTCAAGGGACGCCGCACCGCGACGCCTGAAATCATCCGGCGCCTGCGCGGCATCAACGGCTGGTCGCCGAAGTTTCGCGCTGCCACGGAGAAGCTGGAGAAGACCACGCCATGACCGAGACTGCCGCCGCTCCGCGCGTCATTCGCGTCGATGCCCTGTCGCGGATCGAGGGGGAGGGAGGGCTGATGGTGCGGTTCCGCGACGGCGAAGTCGAAGAGGTGAAGCTCGACGTCTTCGAGCCGCCCCGCTTCTTCGAGGCCTTCCTCCGCGGCCGCCACTTCAACGAAGTCGCGGACATGACCGCCCGCATCTGCGGAATCTGCCCGGTCGCGCATCAGACGAGCGCCGTGCAGGCAATCGAGTCGGCGCTCGGCGTCAACATCCCGGCCGGGATCCGCACTCTGCGCCGCCTGCTGTACCTCGGCGAGTGGATCGAGAGCCACGCTCTCCACATCTATCTACTGCACGCCCCCGACTTCCTCGGATACGAGAGCGCCATCTCCCTCGCTGCCGATCACCCGCAGCTCGTCGAACGCGCCTTGCGCCTGAAGAAAATCGGCAACGAACTGATCGAAGTTCTGGCAGGACGCGCCACGAGCCCTGTCTCTCTCTGCGTCGGCGGGTTCTACAAGACGCCGGCGAAATCGGCTCTGCTGAAGATGCGTGAAGATCTGACGTGGGCGCTGGAGGCCGCGAAAGACACCGCGGTGCTGGTCGCCAACCTCACCTTCCCGAGCTTCGAAGCGGATTACGAGCTCGTCGCTCTCTCGGACCCGAGCGAATACGCAATCTGCGCGGGCAGGATCGTCTCGTCGCGAGGACTCGACGCCGCAGCCGTCGATTACGAAAAGCATTTTCGCGAGGTGCAGGTCGAGCACTCGACGGCACTGCATTCGGTTCGGAGCGATTCGTCGTCAAGCTATCTGGTCGGGCCGCTGGCGAGGATGAACCTGCATCGCGAGACGCTGACGCCGGAGGCTGCGGAGCTCGCCGCGACGTGTGGCATTCAATGGCCCTCCCGGAATCCGTTCCACGGCATCGTGGCCCGCGCAATCGAGCTGGTACACGCGTGCGAAGAGTCGATCGCGATCATCGATCGGTACGAGCAGCCGCCGGCGCCGCGGGTGGCGGTGGAGGTTCGTGAGGGCGAAGGCTGCGCGGTGACGGAAGCTCCGCGCGGAATGCTGTACCACCGCTACCGCATCGATCGGAACGGCCTCGTCGAAGAGGCGAAAATCATTCCGCCGACGTCACAGAATCTCCGGCGGATGGAAGACGACTTGCGGCTCCTCCTGCCGGGCATCGCCGGCCAGACCGATCGCGAGATTACCGCGCGTTGCGAAAGTCTCGTGCGCAGTTACGACCCCTGCATCTCGTGCTCCACCCATTTTCTGAGGGTGCGGATCGAACGATGACAGAGCGTGTTCTCGTCGTCGGCTGCGGCAATGAGCAGGCCGGCGATGACGGAGCCGGCGCGGCGCTGATCCGACGGTTGATGCGGCGCCCGCCGCCCGCCTGCACGCTGCGCGTGTGTGCGCGCGGACCACTGGACGTGCTGGAGTTGCTCGACGCCGCGGATTCGATCGTGTTCGTCGACGCCGTCGTCAGCGGAGCTGCTCCGGGAACCATTCACCTCACAACGCTCCCTTCGCCGGGAGTGCAGGGGAAGCTCGTCGGAGGCATCTCCGCGCACGGCTGGAGCGTCGTGGAAGCGATCGATCTTGCGGGCGCCCTTCACCGGCGCATCCCGCGTGTGTTCCTGATCGGCATCGAGGCCGGCCAGATGACGGCCGGAGCAGCCCTGTCGCCCGCGGTGGAGCGCGCCGTCGATTACTGCGAGGCGCACTTCGACGAGCTCCGCGGTTACGCCGAGCGCGGCGAGACGGCGATGGTGTCGGTCGCGACCATGGCGGCGCAGCATCGAGTCCTGAGTCCTGAGTCCTGAG
>JADGOA010000021.1 GCA_017883215.1 Thermoanaerobaculia bacterium
CAACCCGGAGTTGACAGCTGAACACCTGCTGCTTGCTCTGCTTCGGCAGGAGGGCGGCATCGTCACGCCGATCCTGAACAAGCTCGGGCAGAACCCCGCCGCAATTGAAGCTGAGGTCGCGGCCGAAATCAGCAAGTACTCGAAGGTCGGCGGCGCCTCGGCCGAGCCGATGGTGTCGAGCTCGTTGCGCAAAGTCTTCGACGAGGCGTTCAAGCTCGCCGATCAGTTCAACGACGAATACGTCTCGACCGAGCACTTCCTCCTCGCCATGGCGCAGACGAAAGAGACCAGCGCGGCGAAGATTCTCGCGCGTCACGGCGTGGTCGTGGACGCGCTCATGAAAGCGCTGCAGTCGGTGCGCGGCACGCAACGCGTGACCGATCAGAATCCAGAAGACAAGTACCAGGCGCTGGAGCGCTACGCCCGCGACCTGACGCAGCTGGCGCGTCGCGGCAAGCTCGACCCGGTCATCGGCCGCGACGAGGAGATCCGCCGCGTCATCCAGGTGCTCTCGCGCCGCACGAAGAACAACCCCGTCCTCATCGGCGAGCCGGGCGTCGGGAAGACCGCGATCGTCGAAGGTCTGGCGCGGCGCGTCATCGAAGGGGACGTCCCCGAAGGTCTCAAGAACAAGCGTGTGATCGCGCTCGACCTCGGCGCAATGATCGCCGGAGCGAAGTACCGCGGCGAGTTCGAGGATCGCCTCAAGGCGGTCATCAAGGAAGTCGAGGAGAGCGATGGGCAGGTCATCCTCTTCATCGACGAGTTGCACACGCTGGTAGGAGCGGGGGCGGCGGAAGGGGCGATGGACGCGTCCAACCTCCTCAAGCCTGCGCTCGCGCGCGGCGAGCTGCGCGCGGTCGGCGCCACCACTCTCAACGAGTACCAGAAGCACATCGAGAAGGACGCCGCGCTGGAGCGGCGCTTCCAGCCGGTGTTCGTCGGCGAGCCGTCGGTGGAGGACACAATCGCCATCCTCCGCGGCCTGAAGGAGCGGTACGAAGTCCACCACGGCGTGAAGATCACAGACGCGGCCATCGTCGCCGCGGCGACGCTCTCGCAGCGCTATATCACCGACCGCTTCCTTCCTGACAAGGCCATCGACCTCGTCGACGAAGCGGCCGCGCGGCTGCGCATCGAGCTGACGTCGATGCCGCAGGAGATCGACGAGGTGCAGCGCCGCATGACGCAGCTGCAGATCGAGAAGCAGGCGCTCTCGCGCGAAGAGGCTCCCGCCTCACGAGCCCGCCTGGCCGAGATCGACAGCCAGATCGCCGAGCTGCAGGAGAAGATCGCCGGCCTAAAGGCGCAGTGGCAGAGCGAGAAGGGAATCATCAAGCAGATGAGCGACGCCAAGGCGAAGCTCGAGCAGGTCCGCGCGGACGCCGGACGCGCGGAGCGCGAAGGCGATCTGAATCGCGCCGCGGAGCTGAGCTACGGCGAGCTCCCGCAGTTGCAGCGCGAAGTCGACGCCGCCAGCGCGAAGCTTCAGGAGATGCAGAAGAGCGGCGCCATGCTCAAGGAGCAGGTCACCGACGAGGACATCGCCGAGATCGTCTCCAAATGGACCGGAGTCCCCGTCACGAAGATGCTGGAGTCGGAGATCCAGAAGCTCGTACGGATGGAGGAGTCGCTGCAGCTCCGCGTCATCGGCCAGGAAGAGGCCGTCCGCGCGGTATCGAACGCGGTGCGCCGTTCACGCGCAGGATTGAAGGACCCGAACCGCCCGATCGGCTCGTTCATCTTCATGGGGCCGACGGGAGTGGGAAAGACGGAGCTGGCCCGCGCTCTCGCCGAATATCTCTTCGACGACGAGAACGCCATGGTGCGAATCGACATGTCGGAGTACATGGAGCGGCACGCCGTGGCGCGGCTCATCGGCGCGCCTCCAGGCTATGTCGGCTACGAGGAAGGCGGCCAGCTGACCGAGGCCGTCCGGCGCAGGCCGTATGCAGTGGTGCTGTTCGACGAGATCGAGAAAGCTCATCCGGAAGTGTTCAACGTGATGCTCCAGATTCTCGACGACGGCCGGCTGACGGACTCGAAGGGCCGCGTGGTCAATTTCAAGAACACAGTCATCATCATGACCTCGAACGTCGGCGCGCAGTACATCTTCCAGTACCAGAAATCGATGCATACGCCGGCGCAGGAAGCGGAGATGGAGAAGAAGGTCGACGAGGAGCTGCACGCGCACTTCCGCCCCGAGTTCCTCAACCGCATCGACGACGTGATCATCTTCCACGCCCTCGATCTGGCGCACATCAAGCGGATCATCGAGATCCAGCTCAAGCGCCTGGCGAAGCTGATCGAGGACCGCGGTCTGACCATCGACATCAGCGACGCGGCGAAGGAGGTTCTGGCGAAGGAAGGCTACGACCCCGCCTTCGGCGCGCGGCCGCTCAAGCGCGCACTGCAGAAGCTGATCATCGACCCGCTGGCGATGAAGCTGCTGGAGGGGAAGTTCAAGCAGGGCGACATCGTGTTCGTGAACGTCACGCCGGAGGGGAAGCTGGAGCTGTCGCTCGAGCCGGAACCGACGACGGTGCATTGACGGCAGCGAGCAGCGAGTAGCGGATACGCGGGGTGAGTGGGCCGAGGTGTGGGCGGCGACGTGAGGTTTGAACGAAGAGCTGGTCTCTCGCCGTAGGGCACGGCTGCGCCGTGCCGAACCCCGGCGGGTGGGGGCACAACCCGCCCGCCCACGAGAGTTCGGCACGGCGCAGCCGTGCCCTACGGTGTTGACACAGAGGGAAGGGGATGCAGCGGACGGCGACGGAGAGGTGATTGGGTGCTCGGTGCTCGGAGTGCTGTATCGATGGCGGCTCCGACCACCGAGCACCGAGCACCTTCACCAGTACCCCATCTCCGCCGAGAACATCACCTCGTACACCTTCCGCGCCCAGCTGCGCTTTCCGTGCTCAACGCGCCCTTCCTGCTGCAGCCACTCTTTGATTGGCAGCGTGAATCCGGTCTTGCGGCGTTGACGCACGGCTTGAGGAAGCGGCGGACGCGGCGCAATCGCGAGAAGCTGCTTGCCGCGCTCCCTGCGCGTGACGAGGTAAGGCGCCAGCCGCTTCAACAGATGCGCATCGACGAGCGGCACCCGCACCTCCAGCGAATGCGCCATGCTCGCCCAGTCCATGTCGCGCAGCAGCTGATTGCGGAGGTAGAGCGACGACTCGAGGGCGGCGATGCGGGCGTACGGAGTGCCGGGATCGGGCGTCACGGTGCGCTCGATCAGCTGGAGAAGATCGAGGCGCAGAAGGCCCTCTGCGGCGATTTCCGCACCGACCACCGACGGAAGCTCGGAGGCGAGAAAGCGGCCGCGCTTGACGAGATACGCGCCGGCGTATGAGGCGCCGTAGCGGAGGATCTCACCCATCTTCGGGCTGACGTGGCGGCTCGCCCGAGCGAGGGCGCTGTTGAGGCGGTAGACGCCTTCGCCGAGGCCGGGGAGGCGCGAGAGAACGGAAGTGATCGGCATCCAGCGGGGAATGTCGCGGAATGAGGTGTAGCCGCCGAACAGCTCGTCGCCCCCCGTTCCGGAGAGCGCGACTTTCAAGCCGACGCCGGCGGCCGCCTTGCTGATGAAGTAGCTGTTCAGGCCGTCGACGGTCGGCTGGTCCATGGCGGCGAAGATCCGCGGCAGCTCGGAGCGGAACTCGTCGAGCGTGAGGTCGCGGACGGTGTGCCGCACTCCATACTGCTGCGCCACGAGCGATGCCAGCGGCGCTTCGTCGTTGTCGCGGCCGCGATACTCCTCGAAGCGGAGCGTCATCGTCTGCAGGTCCGTGGCGCCGCTCTCCCGCGCCAGGGCCACGAGGGCGGTCGAGTCGATCCCCGCCGAAAGAAACGCGCCGACCGGGACGTCGGCGACCATGTGGTAGCGGACCGACTCGAGCACCGCGTCGTGCACCGCCTCGCGCCTCTGCTCCTCGGTGAATTGACCGTGCGATTCGACGGCGTCGCGGAGGGTGGCGGCGATGGAGAAGTACTGCTTCGGCCCGCTGATCCCCATCGCGTCGACGTACGCGAACGATCCTGCCGGGAGCGAGCTGACGGCACGGTACATCGTGAACGGCTCCGGAACGGTGCCGCGGAGGAAGAACCCTGCCGCTCCCGCCGGATCGAACTTCCGGTCGACGTGACCCCCGGCGATGAGCGCTTTGACCTGCGAGGCGATCCTCAGCGTCCGGCCGTCGTCGGCGTAGTAGAGCGGTTTGATCCCGTACGGATCGCGTGCGAGGAACATCCGCTTCGTGCGCCCGTCCCACAGGGCGATGGCGAACATTCCGCGCAGCCGCGCCAGCATGGCTTCGCCGAGCTCCTCGTAGAGGCAGAGGAGGACTTCCGTGTCGGAGTGGGAGACGAATTTTCGGCCGCGGCTCTCGAGCTCACTGCGAAGCTCGCGGTAGTTGTAGATCTCCCCGTTGAAGATGATGGCCAGCTCGCCGCGGCGCATCGGCTGGGCGGCGGCGGGGGAGAGGTCGATGATGGCCAGCCGCCGGTGCCCCAGGCCGACGCGCTTGTCAATTGATATCCATATATCGGCGGCATCCGGCCCGCGCGAGCGCATGCACTCCCGCGAGGCGATCAGCTCGTCGCCATCCAGCGGGGGTGCGTCTGCCGCATACGCGAAGATCCCGTTGATGCCGCACATCCGGCGCGAGTATAGCGGGGCGTGGAGAGCGGACGTCCTCGTCCGCAGCCGCGGCACGTCCTCGTGCCGCGGTTCTTGATGAGAATAACAGCGCCGGACGGGACGTCCGGCGCATGCGGACGGGACGTCCGCACTCCGCCTGCCGCTTCGATACAATCCGCGAACATGTCGATCAAATCGATGGCCGCCACTGCGCTCGCTCTCACGCTCACCCTCTCGACATACGCCGCCGACGCTCCCATCCTCGGCTTCTCCGCCGCGAACGCGGCCAAGGAGCGCGCGGTCGAGTCGCAGCTCGATTCGAAGATAAACGCGCAGGAGCTGCGCGCCTGGACGGATCGACTGGCCGCACGTCCGCACCACCTCGGATCGGCCTACGGCAAGCAGAACGCCGACTTCATCGCCTCGCTCTTCAAGTCGTGGGGCTACGACACGGCCATCGAGCGGTTCGACGTCCTCTTCCCGACACCGACGACACGCGTGCTCGAGCTGATCGCGCCGGAGAAGTACACGGCGAAACTCGCCGAGCCGTCGCTCCCGGAGGACCGCAGCTCGGGTCAGACTTCCGAGCAGCTGCCGGTCTACAACGCCTACTCCATCGACGGCGACGTGACCGGCGACCTCGTCTACGCGAACTACGGCGTGCCCGCCGACTACGACCAGCTGGAGAAGAACGGAGTCGACGTCCGCGGCAAGATCGTGATCACGCGTTACGGCGGATCGTGGCGCGGGATCAAGCCGAAAGTGGCCGCCGAGCACGGCGCCATCGGCTGCATCATCTACTCCGACCCGCGCGATGACGGCTACTTCCAGGGAGATGTCTATCCGAAGGGTGCCTACCGCGGCGAATACGGCGCACAACGCGGTTCGGTGGCCGACATGCCGGTCTATCCAGGCGATCCGCTGACGCCCGGCGTCGGCTCGGTCCCGGGGGCGAAGCGGCTCGATCGCAAGGACGCGACGACCCTCACGAAAATCCCGGTGCTGCCGATCTCGTACGCTGACGCGCTGCCGCTTCTCCGGGCGTTGGCCGGTCCCGTCGCTCCGTCCGACTGGCGCGGCGCGCTTCCGATCACCTATCACCTCGGCCCTGGACCATCGCGCGTGCACCTGAAGGTGGCCTTCGACTGGAAAACGGTTCCCGCTTACGACGTCATCGCCAGACTGCGCGGCAGCGAGCGTCCCGACGAATGGATCATGCGAGGCAATCACCACGACGCCTGGGTGAACGGCGCCGGCGATCCGATCAGCGGTCAGGTGGCGATGCTCGAGGAGGCGAAAGCGATCGGCGAGCTGGCGAAAGCGGGCTCGGCTCCGCGGCGCACGATCGTATACGCGGCGTGGGACGGAGAAGAGCCGGGCCTGCTCGGCTCAACGGAATGGGCCGAGACGCACGATCCCGAGCTGCGGCAGCATCTGGCCGTCTACATCAATTCCGATTCGACCTCGCGCGGTTTCCTCGACGTCGAAGGCTCGCACACGCTCGAGCGGATGGTCACCGAGGTCGCTCGCGACGTCCAGGATCCGGAGCGGAGCGTTTCCGTGCTGGAGCGCCTGCGCGCACGTGAGGTCACGCTGGCCAAATCCGATGAGGATCGCAAGCAGGCCCGCGACCGCGAGCTGATGCGCCTCGACGCCCTGGGCTCGGGCTCCGACTACACGGCCTTCATCGACCATCTCGGCATCGCCTCGATGAACGTCGGCTACGGCGGCGAGGGCGGTGGCGGTTCCTACCATTCGATCTACGATTCGATCGATCACTTCACTCGCTTCGGCGACCCCGGCTACGTCTACGGCGTCGTGCAGGCGAAGACCACCGGTCGCATGGTGCTGCGGCTGGCCAATGCCGACGTGCTTCCGTTCCAGGCCAAGACTTTCGCCGACACGGTCGCGCGCTACGCCACGGAAGTGATGAAGCTGGCCGAGGACACGAGGGCAAAGACCGAGCAACAGAATCGCGACCGCCGCGCCATGGAGCTCGCGGCCGATCCGACCAGGCCTTTCGTGGCGCCGAAGGAGCAGGAGCCGGTTCCGTTCATCAACTTCGCCCCGCTGCAGAACGCCGTGGCCCGGCTGCAGAAGAGCGCGACCGCATTCGACAGCGCGGTGGCGGCGCTCTCCGATGCTTCGGCTGCGCGGCAGACCGAGGTCAATCAGGCCATGCAGCGCCTCGAACAGGCGCTCATCAACCCGGAAGGGCTTCCGAACCGCCCGTGGTTCCGCCATCAGATCTACGCGCCCGGTTTCTACACCGGCTATGGCGTGAAGACGCTGCCGGGCGTGCGCGAGTCGATCGAGCAGAGGAAGTGGAACGAGATCGGGCCGCAGATCGCCAACGTCGCCGCAGCGCTCGATCGTTACTCGACTGAGCTGGATCGGGCGGCAGGGGTAGCGAAGTAGGAGCGGTTCGGAATGATCGCGCATCGCACACCGTAGGGCACGGCTACGCGGTGCCGAACTCCGGTGGGCGGGTGGGAACATCCGTCGCGACGAGCACCTGGTTCGGCACGGCGCAGCCGTGTCCTGCGAAGGCGTCACGCTCCCCGCTACTTCTTCGGCATCATGTAGACGACTTCGCCTTTTTTCGACATGCCGAGGTCTTCGCGGGCGATGCGCTCGACGGCGTAGGAGGATTTCTTGACGCTTTCGATCTCGGCACGGAGGCGAGCGTTGTCGGCTTCCAGGCGTTTGATGTCGCTGCGGAGATCGGACACGCGGACGCGCGCCTGCTGCAGCTCGACGATGCCGCGGTCGCTGAAGAAGAAGGAAATCAGGAAGACGATGGTGAGAACGCCCGAAAGAAGGACGACGACTCGCAGCGTCACCTGCGTGGCGCGTCGCGAATCGTGAGTGGAGACGGCGGGCATGGGAGAAGTGTCGAAGGTGGCGGCGATTGTGTCAAGCGGTGCGTGGGGGGAGGGAGGCGCGGCGGAGGACGACGAAGCATCCCCCCAACGTCAGCCTGGGTCGCGCGGCTTCGGCGAGTTCTAACGACACGCGCCAAGTCTGTCATCCCGAGCCGCGAAGACGGCGAGGGATCCCCCGCACTCCCCGGGGTGGCGGGGGATTCCTCGCCGCGCTCCACCCCTCCGGGGTTCCGCCGGCTCGGAATGACAGTGTCACTTCCGCTCCACCGGCGCCTGCGCCGTTCACCGACTCAGGATGACACCTGTACTCGGCGGGCCCCTACTCGCCACTCGGTTTTGCTCCCGGTACGATTGATCACGCCGCTATAATTCGTACGTGCCTCGCGATTCCGCGTCGAACCCTCTCACCGAGCGGTACGCCTCGAAGGAGATGTCGTACCTCTTTTCGGCCGATTTCAAGTTCCGCACGTGGCGCCGGCTGTGGATCGCGCTGGCGGAAGCGGAAAAGGAGCTCGGCCTGCCGATCAGCGACGGGCAGATCGCCGAGCTGCGGGCCAGCGCCGAGACGATCAACTACGAGGACGCCGAGCGGCGCGAGCGCGAGATCCGCCACGATGTGATGTCGCACATCTACGCTTACGGCCTGCAGGCGCCCTCCGCGAAGGGGATCATCCACCTCGGCGCCACCTCGGCCTTCGTCACCGACAACACCGACATCCTGCAGATGTCGGAGGCGTTGCGCCTGGTCCGGCGGCGGCTCGTCAATGTCATGGCCAAGCTGCGCGACTTCGCCTGGAAGTGGCGCGGCACTCCGGCGCTGGCCTTCACGCACTTCCAGCCGGCCCAGCTGACCACGGTCGGTAAGCGGGCCACGCTCTGGCTGCACGACCTTCTCCTCGACTACCGGGAGATCGAGTTCCGCGAATCGCAGCTCGCGCTCCTCGGCGTCAAAGGGGCGACCGGGACGCAGGCTTCGTTCCTCAACCTCTTCGAAGGCGACGAGGCGAAGGTGAACCGGCTCGAGCAGCTCGTCGCCGGGAAAGTGGGCATGGCGCGCAGCTATCCCGTCTCGGGGCAGACGTACTCGCGCAAGGTCGACGCGCAGGTGGTGAACGTGCTTTCCGGTTTCGCGCAGTCGGCCTCGAAGTTCGGCTACGACATGCGCCTGCTGCAGCATCTCCGGGAGATCGAGGAGCCGTTCGAGGAGGAGCAGGTGGGGTCGTCCGCCATGGCGTACAAGCGCAACCCCATGCGCGCCGAGCGGATCGATGCGCTCTGCCGTCACCTCATCATCAACGCGCTGAATCCGGCGATGACGGCGGCGACGCAGTGGTTCGAGCGGACGCTCGACGATTCCGCGAACCGGCGCATCGCCATCTCCGAAGCGTTTCTCGCGGCCGATGCCGTTGCTTTGATCTACGACAACATCATGGGCGGCATCGTCGTGCACGAAGAGGTGATCGCGGCGAACGTCCGGCGCGAGCTGCCGTTCATGATGACCGAGAACCTGATGATGGAAGGGGTGCGCCGCGGAGGCGATCGCCAGGTGCTGCACGAGCGCGTGCGCATCCATTCGCAGGCCGCCGCCGATGCGATGAAGTCGGGGGCGAGCACGAACGATCTCTTCGACCGCATCGAGGCGGACCCGCTGTTCGGGATCGACCGGAAGGGCATCGAGGCCATCGCGCGACCGGAGAGCTACACCGGCCTCTCAGCGCAGCAGACGGAGCGCTTCCTCAGGGAGGACGTCGATCCGGTTCTCGAGCGCGAGCGCAGCGACATTCGAGCGGAAGTCGGCGAGGTGCGGGTATGAGGGGCCGTCGGAGCGCTGGCAGCTTGCCGGCCGGTACGCGGGCTGCCAGCCCGCGCGTTGGCGGCTGGCAGCCGCCGTACCGGCCGCCTGGCAGGCGGCGCTCCATCGCCATTCTTGCGGTGTCGCTTCTCCTCGCCGCCGGTTGCGTCACCACCCGCCCGGCGCCACAACCGCAGCCCCAGCAGGTCCTGCACGGCGTGGCCAGCTGGTATGGCGAAGAGTTCGCCGGGCGTACCACCGCGAACGGGGAGATCTTCGATCCACTGCAGCTGACCGCGGCGCATCGCACGCTGCCTTTCGGCACAGTGGTCGACGTGAAGAATGCGAAGAGCGGGCAGACAGTGCGCGTGCGCATCAACGACCGCGGCCCGTTCGTCGGTAACCGCATGATCGACCTTTCCTACGCCGCCGCCCAGCAGATCGGGTTGATCGATCCCGGCAGCGGCGACGTCGACGTCGTCATCGTTTCGGTCGGCCGCGGCGATCGCGAGCCGCCGGCGCCGTACAGCGTCACGATCGCCCAGCCGAAGGAGAAGGCGGGCGTCTCATCGGCGGAACCGCCGAACGTGGCGTTTCCGCTCCCCGGTCAGGTGACAGCGACGCCGGGCAGCGATGCCGGCTTCAGGGTGGAAGTGGTCGAAGAGCAGGGCGGCGTCGAGACGAGGAAGCAGGTCAGTCCGGACGGCCGTTCCGTCGTGACCGTCCCGGTGGACGGCTCGAAAGCGGCGGCAGAGAAACCGCGCGACACGCCGGCCGCTCCGGGCCACGGCACCGCCGCTGCGTACGACCGCACGCAGCGGGACACGACTTCCTCAACGCGCAGTCAGAGCGGAGGGTTCGTGGTGCAGGTCGGCGCCTTCTCGGTCGAAGCGAATGCGACCGCGCTGCAGCAGCAGCTGACCAGCATCGGGCAGAAGAGCTACGTCGACCACGACACGCTCTACCGAGTCCGCATCGGTCCGTTTTCGACGCGCGACGACGCCATCAAGGCGCGCTCGGCGCTCGAGGCGAACGGGATCTCGGCGATCGTGCTGGCGGAATAGCGAGAACGGTGAATTGCTCGCTTCGGCCTACATCAGCTCCGACTCCGCGAAGAAGAAGGCGATCTCGATCTTCGCGTTCTCGTCCGAGTCGGAACCGTGGATCGCGTTCTGCTCGATCGACTCGCCGAAGTCCTTGCGGATCGTTCCGGCATCGGCCTTGGTCGGATCGGTCGCTCCCATGATCTTCCGCAGGTGCGCCACGGCGTTGTCGCGCTCGAGGGCGGCCACGTAGACGGGGCCCGACGTCATGTACTTGACGAGGTCCTTGAAGAAGGGGCGCTCGCGGTGAACGGCGTAGAAGCCTTCGGCCTGCTTCTGGGAGAGGCTGGCTTTCTTGAGACCGAGGATCTTGAAGCCTTCGGCCTCGACTCGGCTGATGACCTTGCCAAAGTTGCCTTTGCGGACTGAGTCCGGCTTGACGATGGTGAAAGTTCGATTCGACATGGATTTTCCTTCCGGCTGAAATGGGGCGGCGGATTATACAGAGTCCTGAGGAGTGCGGGCGTCTCGCCCGCCGCGATCCGGCGTCCCGCGCCGGATCGCTTGGATCAGAAGAAAGTCGCCGGGCGCGGGACGCCCGCGCTCCGAGTGTCATGTGATTGGCGCGATGACCAGACCCTCCTCGAACCTGTAGCCCTCCTCGCGCGGGATGGCAGGATCGTCGCGGCAGATGATGGCGTTGCTGATCTCGCCGGGGCGAGTGATGTCCACGCCGTGCGCGACGATGCATGAGGTCAGCTTCGCGCCCCTGGCGATACGGCAATCGTCCCAGACGAACGAGGAGGCGAGATTGCCCTCGACGATGCTGCGGGCGCCGACCGTCGAGCGCGTGACCGCTCCGTGGACGGCCGCAGTCTCGTCGACGATCGATGTGCCGGAGACACGCGACGAACCGGTCTCGATCCTCCCGTCGATCATAGCCTCCCGCAGCCCGTGCGAAGCGGAGACGTAGCGCTGCGGCGTTCCGATGTCGAACCACAATCCGTCGTCGACCACGCCGGCGATCGTGTCGCGGCCTGATTCGACAGCAGGCGAATACACGTGCTCGACGATGCCGGAGAACTCCTGCTCCGGCAGATGGCCGAAGATCCGCGAGCTGATGCAGTGGCAGCCGGAGAACATCAGCGCCTCGCCGATGCCTCTGCCGAAACCGGTAACGCGCCCACGATCGAAGTAGACGGCGGTGAAGCTGTCGCCCGCCGGCGGATGGCGGAGTGTCAGCGCTGCGAGCGCGTCGCCGGCGCGCCTTGCTTCCTGCAGTGCACCGAAACGAGGGAATTGGATCGTGTCGCCGTTGGCGAGGAAGAAATCGTCTTCGTTCTCCAGCAGCGGCCGCACCCTGCGGATCGCACCGCCGGTGCCGAGGATTTCCGTTTCGTGCGAAAAGGTAAACGTGCAGCGCCCGTCGTATGCCGCTCGCAGAGTGCTCTCGATCGCTTCGGGCCGATGGTGGAGGTTGACGATGATCTCGTCGATCCCGGCCCGCAGGAGATTGTCGACGGCATAAGCGATCATCGGCCGGTTGCACACCGGAACGATCGGCTTCGGCAACGTCCAGGTGATCGGTCGCAGCCGCGTGCCGAAGCCGGCGGCGAGAAGCATTGCTTTCATGGGAGGGGTCGGGGGCATACGCGCTGACTTAATGTTTTGGAGGGACGCGCAGCAGCGCGTCCGCTCTCGGGGCACAAAGCTGCGGACGCGCTGCTGCGCGTCCCTCCAGGTCCTAAGTTAGCCCGTCACAGTTCGTCCGCCGGAAACACCATGTGCTCCGGCAAATCCGCGCGAGTGCGGCGGCTCAGCCGGTACAACTCGGCGTATGTCTGTCGGATGGCCTGATCCATGTTCATGCCAAGCTCCGCGGCGATGGCGCGGATGGTGTCGATCGCTCCTTCGATCTCGAAATAATCGCCGATGGGTGTGCGGTCGATGACCACTTCGACGTCGCGAAGGCGCCACACCTCGCGGTACTTCTGATAGCGGAAGACGGGCTTGTATCCGAGGGAGTCGAAGAGCTGAATGGCGAGCTCGAAGCTTTCCACGCCGGTCTGGACTTCCTCTCGCGTTTTGATGCCGCCTTCGATCGACATCGGACCTTTGAACGTGGCAATGGAGTACTTGCCGAATTTTCGGACGCGCAGCAGCGCCCCTTTCGTGCGCAGCTCGCCGCGCCGGTCGAGGACGATGTTGTCCTCGAACGTCTCCGGGTAGAGGCGTTGCGCGCCGATGTCGTGCAGCTTGCGCGTCAGTTCGGCGCGATCGCGCAGCGGGAACTTGACTTCGATTTCCTGGGCCATACAGAGCGCGAGGTTACAACGAAGCGAGTAGCGAGTGGCGAGTAGCGAGTAGGAGACCGGCAGTTCCTACTCGCTACTCGCTGCTTTCAGGCTACTTCCGCAGGACCTCCACGCCCGGCAGGCTCGCGCCGCTGATGAACTCGAGCGAGGCCCCGCCGCCGGTAGAGATGTGGCTGATCTTCTTCGCGAACCCGGAGGCTTTCACCGCTTCGACTGATTCGCCGCCGCCGACGACGGTCGTCGCATGCGCGTCCGCCACTGCGCGCGCGATGGCCATCGTCCCCTTCGCGAACTGCTCCTTCTCGAACACGCCCATCGGCCCGTTCCAGAAGACGATGCGCGCGCTGCGCAGCTCCCCGGTAAAACGCTCCACCGTCTTCGGTCCGATGTCGAAGGCCTTCTGCGTTTCTTTGAGTCCGGAAGCAACATCGACGGTGCTGATCGCGGTCGGATTGTCGAGATCGTCCGCCACGATCAGATCGACGGGCAGGATCACTTCCGCGCGATGGCTGCCTCCGACGATGCGCCTGGCCACCTCGATGGACTCCTGGTCGACGAGCGAGCCGCCCATGGCGATCCCCTTCGCCACCAGGAACGTGTTCGCCATTCCGCCGCCGATGAGGACCTTGTCGGCGAGGTTCACGAGCGCTTCCAGCGGCTCGATCTTGCCGGCGATCTTCGCGCCGCCGAGGAGCGCCACGAATGGACGCTCGGCAACCTGCGTCACCTTCTGCAGGAAAACGATCTCGCGGTCGAGCAGCAGCCCGCCGGCGATGTTCTCCGGCGGGAAGAGCCGGGGCAGCGCATCGATCGACGCGTGGGCGCGGTGCGACGCGCCGAAGGCGTCGTTCACGTAGTAATCCGCCAGCTTTCTCAGCCCCTGCGCGAACTCCTTGTCGTTCGCTTCTTCGCCGGGATAGAAGCGAAGATTCTCGAGCAGCAGCATCTCGCCCGCTTTCAGATTCGCCGCTTTCTGTTCGGCGTCGGCGCCGACACAGTCGCTGCAGAACTGAACGCTGGCGCCGGTGAGCTCGGCGAGTTTTTCGCGCACGGGAGCGACGGAGTACTTATCCTTCCGCTGCCCTTTGGGCCTGCCGAGGTGAGTGGCGAGCACGATCCGGGCACCGCGGTCGCGCAGGATTTTCAGCGTCGGCAGCGTCTCCTCGATGCGCGTGGCGTCGGTGATGCGGCTGCCCTCGAGCGGAACGTTGTAGTCGACGCGATAGAACACTCGCGCGCCGCTCGGAAGATTGAGATCGTCGAGCGTACGGATCTTGATCATGACGTCACCTCTTGGCCGGGGCACTCCCTGAGAGGCTATTTGGCAGCCGTGAGCGACTCTTTCTTCACCTTCGCCACGTAGGCGATCAGGTCGAGGACGCGGTTCGAGTAACCCCACTCGTTGTCGTACCACGACAGCACCTTGTGCATGTGCGGGTCGACCGAGCGGGTGAAGGTCGTGTCGACGATCGAGGAGAAGGCGCTGTGGTTGAAGTCGATCGACACGAGCTGTTCCTCGGAGCAGTCGAGGATTCCCTTCAGCTCTCCCTTCGCTGCTTCGCGCAAGGCGTTGTTGATCTCCTCCGCGGAAGTCGCCTTTTCGGTGTGGAAGGTGAGGTCGACCAGCGAGACGTTCGGCGTCGGCACGCGCACGGAGATTCCGTCGAACTTCCCTTTCAGCTCCGGAAGCACCAGGCCGACAGCCTGTGCTGCGCCGGTGGTCGTCGGAATCATCGACAGAGCGGCGGCGCGGGCGCGGCGATGGTCCTTGTGAGGGAAATCGAGGATGACCTGGTCGTTCGTGTACGAGTGGATCGTGGTCATGATCCCCATCTTGATGCCGAAGCGCTGGTGCAGCACTTTGGCCACGGGGGCCAGGCAGTTGGTCGTGCAGGAGGCGTTCGAGATGACCTTCTGCTTGCCGGGGTCGAGCGATTTCTCGTTCACGCCCATGCAGACGGTGATGTCGGCGTCTTTCGACGGCGCGGAGATGATGACGTGCTCGACGCCATTCTTCAGATGTTTGGCTGCCTTTTCGCGCGTGGTGAAGCGACCGGTCGACTCTACGACGATCTCCACGCCGAGGTCGCCCCACGGGATTTCGGCCGGATCGGGATTCGAAAAGACGCGCAGCTCTTTCCCGTCGATGCTGATGCCGTTCGCGGTGGTCTGCACGTCGTTCGGGATCGTGTGGTGGATCGAGTCGTACTTGAACAGATAACGCAGGGTGTCGGCGTTGGTCAGATCGTTGACCGCGACGAACTCCACCTCTTTCGCATGATGCTCGAGTGCGGCGCGCACGACGAGTCGGCCGATCCGCCCGAAACCATTGACACCAACTTTCACCATATGTCCTCCGTCGATGAAGCGAGACCGGCGGCAACGTGACGGGCCCTCTGTCACAGGTGAACCCGAAGCAACGCGGCGCTCAGTCCTCTGCAGTCGTTAGTATATCGGCCGACATGTCACAACGCTCACCCGTCGAACCGCTCCGCTGGACTGCTGGCACGCTGCATCTTCTCGACCAGCGGCGTCTACCCCACGAAGTCACGTATGTTGCGTGCCACAGCGCACATGAGGTGGCCAGCGCCATCCAGGAAATGGTGGTCCGCGGAGCGCCCGCGATCGGCATTGCCGCCGCTTTCGGAATGGCTATGACGGTCGCCAGCGGAGAGGATCTCTCCCGCGCCGCGGAAGAGCTGCGCAGCGCGCGACCGACCGCCGTGAACCTCATGTGGGCCGTCGACCGCATGCTCGCGGCAAACGCAGCCGGTGACGATCTCGCCGTCACGGCGCAGCAGATGTTCGACGCCGACGTGGCAGCGAATCGCCGTATCGGCCGCTACGGTGCCGAGCTCCTCGGTGAACGGGCCACTGTGCTGACGCACTGCAACGCCGGAGCACTGGCAACGGCCGGGTACGGCACGGCTCTCGGCGTGATTCGAGCCGCGGTCGAATCGGGCCGGAGCATCGCGGTTTTCGCCGACGAGACGAGACCTTACCTCCAGGGCGCCCGTCTCACCACCTGGGAGTTGCAGCAGGACGGCATCGACGTCACCCTGATCACCGACAACATGGCCGGTCACTTTTTCCAGCAGGGGAAGTTCGATGCCGTGATCGTCGGCGCCGACCGGATCGCCGCGAATGGCGACACGGCGAACAAGATCGGGACATACACGGTCGCCGTGCTGGCGAACGCGCACGGCGTCCCTTTTTACGTCGCCGCGCCGATCTCCACGATCGACGTTGCCACACCCGACGGCACAGCCATCCCGATCGAGGAGCGGAGCGCGAAGGAAGTCACGGAGATCCAGGGTGTGCGCGTTGCACCGGAAGGGATTGCAGTGCGGCATCCGGCGTTCGACGTGACGCCGGCGCGCCTGATCACTGCGATCGTCACCGATCGCGGCGTGCTGCGGCCGCCGTTCGGCGAATCGATTGCGCGTGCAGTGGCGGATACAAGCGGCCCAGGAGAATGACGATGAGCGAATTCGAAGGCGGCAAAGGGCCCGACGAGCCACCCGACACGAGCGCCGGCGCGCGCGATGCGGCCGGGATGGAGAGGGAGGGGGCGCAAGATCCGGTGCCGGAAATTGCGCTTCCCGAACCGGCGATCGAGGTTCCGCCGATCCCCGGCGGACCGGTGCCATCTGCCGTTTTCGACACCCGTGCGGCTGCGGCTCCGGCGCGCGCACGCGGCTCGCTCTTCTTCGCGCGTCTTGTGCAGGCCGTCTGGGTGGGGAGCGCCGTCTTCCTCGGGTTTTCGGCGCTCGCCGTTTTTCGAGCTCTCGGTCCGATCAGCGGGGCGGATGCGGTCGGCGCAATGCTCACGCGCTGGCATTACATCGCGCTGATCGCGCCGGCGATCCTGATCCTCGTCGAGTGGCGGCGCATGCGGTCGCGGATGGTGCTGCTGCTGTTCCTGGCGGTCATCCTGGCGGTCCTGCAGGGCTTCACTGATCTGCGCATCCGCAGGATCCGGATGTCTTCGCCCATTCCGATCAGCTCGCTCGGTGAGAACGATCCGCTGCGCCGCCATTTCGGAGCGCTGCACGGCTTCTCGTCTCTGCTCCTGCTCGCGCAGGTGGTATCGGGGATTGCCGTGATTGCGGCGGAGCCCGATCGGGAGTGAAGCGCAGGTTGCCACGCGGGCCGGGCTGACGTTGCGGGGGATCCTTCGCCGCGCTCCGCGCCTCCGGCGCTCCGCCGGCTCAGGATGACACACGCGCGGGGCCCGCGAATGGTTGGAAGGCCGCAGTCCAAGCCCGCGCCACTTCACCCGACGATGAGGTTCCCCTCGATGTCGATGTCGTGAATCGGGTAGCCGAGCTGACCTAACGGCTCGCGGATCTGGGCGGCATTGCCGACGATGACGATGAGCACGCGTTCGGGGTCGATGTACTTCTGCGCGGCGCTGGCGATGTCGTCCTTTCCGATGTTGGCGATGTTCTCGCGATAGCGGTCGAAGTAATCGTCCGGCAGCCCGTACAGCTCCATGTCCAGCAGGCGGCTGGCGATGTCGCTGGCGCTCTGCACGGTCGCCGGAAAGACGCCCATGAGGTAGTTCTTCACGTCGTCGAGCTCGCGCTCTTCGATGTCCCCGGTGCGGATGCGGCGCAGCTCGGCCAGGACTTCTTCGACCGACTCGCGCGTGACCTCGTTGCGCACCGGCGCGCTCACCACGAACGGGCCTGCTTCGCGGCGGAAGGCGGAGGTCGATCTCGCCCCGTACGTGTAGCCGTGCCGTTCCCGGAGATTGAGGTTGATTCGCGAATTGAAGACGCCGCCGAGGATCGCGTTCATGACCGAGATCGCGAAATAGTCGCCGACCGAGCGCGGAACGCCGATGTGCCCGATGCGGATCTCCGACTGCACGGCCTGCGGCCGATCGACGATGTAGACGCGCGAATGCTCCACGGCCTTTGGCGTGACCCGCGGGCGCGGAGGTTCGGCGCCGCGTTGCCATTCGCCGAAAGCGCGGCCCGCCAGGGCCAAGGCGTCGCCGGGGGTGATGTCGCCCGAGATCACGACGGAGCTGTTGTTCGGCAGGTAGTTCGCCGCGTAGAAACGCCGCACGTCGTCGAGACTGATCCGGGCCACGCTGTCGCTGTTGCCGATGACCGAGTTGCCGTAGGCGCCGGTGCCGTAGAGCAGCCCGGCGAAGCGCTTGCCGGCGATCGTCGACGCCTCGTCGCGCTGCTGGAGGATTTCCATCAGGCGCTCGCTGCGAACGCGCACCAGTCCGTCGGCAGGAAGCGTGGCGCGGAAGGTGACGTCGGCGAGGATGTCCACCATCGACTTCACGTTCCGGCTCAGGACATCGACGGAGATATACGAAGCGTCCCAGTCGGATCCCGCGCCGAGGGCGCCGCCGAGGAGGCCGATGTCCTCGGCCAGTCGAATGGCCTCGCGGCTGCCGGCCCCCTCGTCGAGCAGATCGGCGGTCAGGGAGGCCAGACCGGCGAGCTCCGCCACGTCATGGTCCGCGCCCGATTTGACGAGCGTTCGGATGGCCACGATCGGTGCGTTGTGGTTCTCCGCAACGAGAACGCGCAGGCCGTTGTCGAGCGCTGCCCGCGTGATGTGCGGAAAGTGGTACGGCCGCGGCGGGCCGGGTTGAGGGGCGGTGGTTCGGTCGATGGTCATAGGCGGCTCAGGAAGCGCGGCAATGGAGCGCGGACGTCCTCGTCCGCAGCGATCGGGCGTCCTCGCCCGATCGTGGTCTGTGGTCTCGCCTTCACCGCCGGACGAGACGTCCGGCGGCTGCGGACGAGGACGTCCGCACTCCGTTTCTTCACATTCATCATTCCGGTACGAACACGCTCGTGGTGCGGTTCTCGGGAACGAGGTACTTCGCCGCGATCTGCGCGACATCTGAAGTCGTGGCCGCGCGGTAGGGGTCGAGCCAGGTGTTGACGATGTCCGGATCGCCGAAGTACGTGGCGAGCATTCCGATCAGGTCCGCTCGCGCGTCGTAGTTTTCGAGCTGGTGCGCGTATTCGACCTCGGCGCGGTTGACGGCGCGCGTCAGCTCGTCCTCGGAGATGCCGCTCGAAGCCACGCGGGCGATCTCCTCGTCGAGGGCCTTCTCGATGGTCTCGATGTCGATGCCTTCCTTGGCCGTCGCCTGCAGCATCAGCATGCCCGTGGACTCGGTCGGAAGGAGGTAGACCGCGACGTCCTGGGCGATCTGCTTGTCGAAGACGAGCGAGCGGTCGAGCCGGCTGGCCTTGTCGCCGCTGAGGACCGTGGTCAGCAGATCGGCGTGGATCCAGTCGGGCGAGCCCATGCGCGGCAGGTGATAGAGCCGATAGAGCCGCGGCAGCTGCACGGGCGAGGCGAAGGTCTCGCGGCGCTCGCTGCTCTGCGGCTGGCGCTCCAGGGTGAACTCCGGGAAGGCGCCGCCCGGCGCAATGTCGCCGAAATACTGCTCCACGAGCTTTCTCGCTTCCTCCGGAACGAAGTCGCCGACGAGCGTGAGCACGCAGTTGTCGGGGCGGTACCAGGTAGCGAAGAAGTCGCGGATGTCGTCGAGCGAGGCCGCCTCGAGGTCGGTCATCGAGCCGATGGTGGGCCAGTGATACGAGTAACCGGGATCGTAGGCCAGGTGCAGCAGCCGCTCGAAGGCAGTGCCGTAGGGGACGTTGTCGTAGCGCTGGCGCCGCTCTTCCTTGACGACCTCGCGCTGGATGTCGAGCTTCTCCTGCGTCAGGGCGGGGAGGAAGAAG
>JADGOA010000255.1 GCA_017883215.1 Thermoanaerobaculia bacterium
GTCGCCGCTTTGCCGACTACCCGCCAATCTTCCCTAGCTCGGAAATCGTCTGCATGGCGGCGGCCACCTGGCGTTCGCGCTTCTCGATCTTCTTGACGCGGCCGACGACGTCCGCGATGAGACCCCAGGTGACGTTCGACGGCTGGTAGCGCTCGGGCGACGACTCCGAGACGTGCCGTCCGAGCGCGCCGAGGGCGGTGTGGTACGGGAGGGGCGTGGCGGAACCGCTGCGCGCGATCTCGTCGATGTAGCGCGCCACGAGCAGGCCGACGGCGGACGATTCCACGTAGCCTTCCACGCCGGTGATCTGCCCGGCGAAGAAGATCCGGTCGTCCGCCTTCGTCTGAAAGGTCGGTCGGAGATGCTTTGGCCCGTTGATGAACGTGTTGCGATGCATCGAGCCGAAGCGCGCGAACGAACAGTTCTCCAGCCCCGGGATCATCTGCATGACGCGTTTCTGCTCAGGCACCTTCATCTTGGTCTGGAAACCGACCAGGTTGAAGTACTCGTCCGAAAGGTCTTCTTTGCGGAGTTGCACGACCGCGTGCGGCCGCTCGCCGGTGACCGGATGCTCGAGTCCCACCGGCTTCATCGGGCCGAACCGCAGCGTCTCGATGCCGCGCGAGGCGATCTCCTCGACAGGAAGGCAACCTTCGAAGTGAACCGCGTGCTCGAAATCGTGCAGAGGGTACAGCTCCGCGGAAAGGAGGGCGGAGACGAAGGCTTCGTACTCTTCCTGCGACATCGGTGCGTTCAGATAGTCGCTTCCGTCGCCCTTGCCGTAGCGCGATTTCCAGTACAGCTTCGACATGTCGAGCGAGTCGGCCGCGACGATCGGAGCGATGGCGTCGTAGAAGTACAGGCCGTCGCGCCCGAGGAACTCGTCGATGGTGTGGAAGAGCGGCTCGCTCGTGAGGGGACCGGTGGCGACGACGAGAAAGTCGTAATCGCCGCGATCGAGCGAGGTTACCTCCTCGCGATGAAGGCGGATGCCGGGCGCCGATTCGACGGTCCTGGTCATCTCCGCGGCGAAGCGCTCCCGGTCGACCGCAAAGGCGTCTCCCGCCGGAACGCGCGCTCCTTCGGCGCAAGCGATCACGGCCGAGCCGAGCATCTTCATCTCCGCTTTCAGCAGGCCGACTGCGTTGGTGATCGCGGCTGAGCGGAAGGAGTTCGAGCAGACCAGTTCGCCGAGGTTCGAGGTCTGGTGCGCCGCCGTCGACTTCGCCGGCCGCATTTCGCAGAGCTCGACGAGGTGCCCGTGCCGTGCGAGCGCAAGCGCGCATTCACAACCGGCAAGTCCGGCGCCGATCACTTTGACTTTCATGATTTGAGAGAGTTCGGTAAACGAGTCCTGAGTCCTGAGGCGGCGTTCGCCCACTCAGCACTCAGCGCTCAGGACTTCAGTTGGACGGCTCTTCGACTGAGTACTGCGGGGCGGCGTCGAGGCGGATCTCACCGAACTTCTGCTCGAAGATGGTGATGTTCTGCGCCAGGGCCTGCAGGAGCTGTTTCGCGTGCAGTGGCGTGAGGATGACCCGGCTGTAGACCTTGACGTCGGTGCGGCCGGGCACGATGCGCCCGAAATCGATGACGAACTCGCTCGGCGAATGGATGATGTTCGCGAAGTTGACGTACTCGCCCTGCGCGACTTTTTCGTCGAGGCTGATCTGAAGAGTCTGTGGCGGCTGCGGCTGTTCGTCCATGGTCGGGCTCTTTGGTCGTTGATCTCCACTCCGCGGCGGCAAGTGAGGCGGCTCGACAGCTGCGGGGAGCGTTGCTGTCGGGCGGCCGGGATCGATTCCGCGGCCACTCGATTTGCCGCCAGTATACCGATCCGGTTGTCCCGCGTGCTCGGCACTCAGGAATCGGCACTGAAAAGGCCGCGAGCTCCCGCAGTTCGGAAACTGCTGAGCTCGCGGCCGCACGACACGACAGGGGATGAGGCTCAGTTCATGATGCGCTTCACGAGGTGCAGAGTCGATGCGTGGCCGCTGTTCGCAACCGTCGAGGCAAAGACGACGACGCTGCCCGAGTTGATCGTGAAGACGATCGACTGATTCGCTGCGACGGCGCCTCCGGCGAGAGTCGCGGCCGGCATCTGCACCAGGAAATTCGGCGGGAAGGACTGCGTGCTGGTGCGAACGAGTTTGCCGGTCGCTTCATAGAGCGAGACCGTCATCGTCACTCCGTCCGAGAGGGTCCGGAACCCTGCGTTGAGGCGGAAGCGGCTCGTATCGGACGGCATCGTCACCGCGCCGCGCGAACCGGTCACGAGGACGCTCTCCGTGTCCACTGCCGGGACGACGACGCTGGCGCCGTTGTCGATCCGAAAGACCGAGGCCGGCGCCGGACCGGCGTCCGGCACGATCTCGACCGAGCCGATTCCGGTGACCCCGAAGCTCGCCATCAGGTCCGGAAAGGCCTGGCTCTCGAACCCGCCGAGGCGATACGTGATCTGCGGGTCGCTGTTCGCCGCCGGCACACCGGCGGGATGAAAGATCAGCTTGCCGGAGATTTCCGCGTCGCCGGAATTCGACAGCTGCGCGGTGGTGCGGAATGCCTCGCCGCCGGCGCCGGTGGTCGAACCGGCGATCGGGATGAGTGTGGTCTTCGTGCGCGTCGCCTGATAGAGGTCGCTACCGCCGAGGCCTCCGGAGCGGCCGGAGAAGAAGTAGAGCTTCGTGGCGTCACCGAACGTTACGCCGCGCTGTTCGCCGAAGCTGGTGTTGACCGGCGCGCCGACGTTCACAGGTGTCGACCACGGATCCGAAGTCGACGCGCGTGTCGATGTCCATATGTCGACGCCGCCCAGGCCGCCCGGCCGGTTGGACGTGAGGAACAGCTCCAGGCCATCCTCTCGAATGGTGGGCATCGTATCGTCGGCGCTCGTACTCAGCTCCGGCACGAGCTTCGGTGCAGAATACTTTCCGTCCGCCTGCAGAGTGCTCGTATAGATGTCGAGTCCGCCCACGCCTCCCGGCCGGTCGGAATTGAAGTAGAGCGTCAGCCTGCCCGTCGTGGGGTCTTCGAAGTCCCACGGCGCCCAATCGTCCTTCGCGCTGTTGAGCTCCGGAATGAGCACGGGGGCTTCCCAACCGAAGTCGTCGGCGGCATTGCGGCGGAAGCTCGCATAGAGATCGTTCAAACCCAAACCGCCGGCGCGGTCGCTGGCGAAGATCATCGTGTGCCCGTCCGGAGTGATGAACGGGACGTGATCCTTGCCATTGCTATTCATCGTGGGACCAAGACTCTTCGGCGCTCCCCATGGGTCGTTCGTCGTCGCGCGCTGCGAGACGTACAGGTCGAGGTCCCCCATCCCTCCCGGTCGGCTGGAGGCGAAATAGAGACTGAGTCCCGACTTCGTGACGAAGTGGCAACTGTCCGATGCGGTGCTGTTCACGACCGGTCCGAGATTCTCGACCTTCGACCAGGGCGAGAATGTTTGTGCCGGAAGTGACAGGGCTACTGCAAATGAAGCAATTACCATCCATAAGGGAAGAGGGCTGCATTTTCTGAACATGGAATCTCCTTCGCGGGTTCACCGCTGGTTGTTCGGACTGGTCCTTCTGGGGGTCGCCGGGATGCGGACGGGCAGCCCGGAGCGTCATGGGTGGACCGGATGTACGGGCCGGGCCGTGCGCAATGTCGGTTCGCGAGAGCCGCAACTCAATTCGCGCGAGGTTCGTTTTCGGTCAGCGTGGAACCTCAGAGTTTGCTGATAGATACACATGAGCACTACACTGGCGTTCATCAGCCCACAGAGTGCGTCATGAGCGTCGGCGTGTCTCCACGCATCCGGTTTGGTCCTTACGTCTTCGACACGGAGACGGGAGAGCTGACAAAGAGCGGCCACCGGACGGCGCTCCGTCCGCAGGCCGCTCACGTGCTCACCTACCTCGCCTCACACAGCGGTCAGCTCGTCACCCGGGAAGAGTTGCGCGAACACGTGTGGGGCTCGGAGACCTACGTCGATTTCGAGCACGGCCTGAACCTCTGCATCCACGAGATCCGTGCCGCGCTCCACGATGACGCGAACAGTCCGACGTACGTCGAGACGCTCCCGCGTCGCGGGTACCGCTTCATCGGAACAGTCGAGCCGGACGTCGCTCCCGGCTCTTCAGCGTCGGTTCCCGAGGCGGATGTCCAGGTGCCGGATGAACGGCTCATCGCGACGGGTACCGAGGTCCCGGTGCGTCCTTCGTCGCGGTGGCTTCGCGCTCCGGCAATTGTTCTGTTCGTAGCCGTCCTTGCAGCGATCGTGATCGTGTCGAGCCGGCCCGGCATGCGCGAGACGGTCGCCAGCCCTCCGTTGCAGCCGCGCATCGCATCGATTGCGGTTCTCCCGCTCACCGACCTTGCGAGCCGGCCGGACGAGGACTACTTCGCCGACGGCGTGACGTGGGAACTGCAGAAGCAGATGCAGGGCGTGGACTCGCTTCGCGTTACGGCCCTTGATTCGGCCCAGGCGTACAAGAAGTCGAAGAAGCCGGCTGCGGAGATCGCGCGGGAGCTGGAGGTCTCGAACCTCCTCTCCGGCACCGTAACGCACAACGGTGATCGCGTACGGCTGAACATGAAGCTGATGGATGCGCGCGCCAGCCGGCCGCTGTGGGCGCAGAGTTACGACACCACGCTCGCCGATCTCCTGCAAACCGAAATCAGGATCGCACACGCGATTGCCGGCGCGCTTCAGAAAGGCGTCGCGCCTTCTATGACACGCGACCTGGTTGTCGGTCAGGGGCAGGTCAACGCCGAGGCTCACGCGGTCCTTCTTAAGGCGATGGGCGCGCAGACGACGGAGGAGTACCGGCGCGGGCTCGAACAGGCCCTGGCGATCGATCCCAGGTTCGCGCTCGCGTTGAGCATGCTCGCCGACTCGTATGTCTCCGATACCTGGTTTGCCCAGACGGTGCCGCCGATGGTCGGTTATCCGAAGGCCAAAGAGCTCGCTCTCAAGGCGCTGGCTATCGACGACTCGGATTCGTCGGCGCACACGACCATCGCGGCGGTGAAGCTGCACCACGAATGGGACTGGGCCGGAGCGGAGCGGGAGTTCAAGCGCGCCATCGAGCTGAGTCCCAGCGATGCGTTCGCGCATCACGTCTACTCGCATTACCTGCTGACGATGGACCGGCTCAGCGAATCCGTTGCGGAGAGCCGCATCGCCTCTGACCTCGATCCGCTCGACCCCACGCTCTCGACCTGCGTCGGCTGGCATTGCCTCTACGCGCGGCAGTACGCCGATGCGATTGCGGTCTGCCTCAAGCTGGTGAACGACAAGAAGGCCGGGGCGATCACGTATTACTACCTCGGCCGCGTGTATGTGCGTCAGGGGAAGCTCGAGGACGGAATCGCGGCTCTCGAGATTGCCGAAAAGAAGTCGGGCGGGCTGAATTCCGTTCTGGCCACGCTCGGAT
>JADGOA010000022.1 GCA_017883215.1 Thermoanaerobaculia bacterium
AAGTAGCCGCTGTCGGCATCGGCGGGGAAGATATCGAGAACGATGGGGACGGAGGGACGCACGATTGCATTCGCATCGCCGCGCGAATGCGGGACGCCGGCGTCGCGGCCCTGCGAAAGGATGGTCTCGTGATCCTCCACCATCCCGCGCCGTGTGATGCCGAAGCGGACGATTTCTTTCAGGTCGCCGAGCTTCAGCGTGCGGCCGCCATGTCTCAACACCTCTCCTTCGACAGAGGCCTCGCGAAGGACACGCCGGACCTCGTCGATGACTTCCTCGGTGCGCGTACCCACTGCGGCGATGGCTGCGATCTCCCGCTCGTCTTTGCGCTTGCGCGCGAGCTGGATGAGGTCCTCGCCGTTGGAACGATGGACGTGCCGGCCGCGAGCCTCCAGCGCCTCGACCACGCCAATGTAGAGCTGCACGGGGACGTTTCCGAAGAAGGCGATCGGCCCCGTCACGCCGAGGTCTGTGAGGATGAGGTCGAAGAACTCGCCGTAGGCGGCGGCGTGATTCATCGAGCCCTGAAAGATGCGGTCGCAGTCGAACTCCGCTGCCAGACGGACGGTCAGGCCGGTGGCCGCGGCTTCGTCGCGTTCCATCGGATATGTGACGAGCAGCGGATCGCGGTCGCGGCGCTTGATGGCGTAGCCCCGCGTCACCTTCGCGCCGCGGGAGAGCCAGCGGAACGACGGGTGCATCGCCTCGTGCATCGGTACGATCACCGCGTCGATGCCGCGGGTGGACATGAGAGTGTCGAGATCGGAGAGCATGGCAGTCCTGAGTCCTGAGTATCCGACGCAGAGGCTCGAGGGAGGTTGGAGCGCGTCGCGCGCCATGCCTCTACCCCATATCTCATGCCCGCCGGTCGAACAAGACGAAAAAAGGGACAGCCGTGAGGCTGTCCCTTCTGGTTATTGGTTCGTTTTCGGTTTAGACGATCGAGACGTTCGAGGCCTGGAGGCCTTTCGGCCCGTTGACCACGTCGAACTCGACCTGCGCGCCTTCTGCAAGAGAGCGGAAGCCGTTGCCCTGAATGGCGGTGAAGTGAACGAACACGTCCTCGCCACCTTCGGTCGTGATGAATCCGAAGCCCTTCGCGTCATTGAACCACTTGACGGTACCTGAAGTTCTGCTCATGGTGAATCTCCTTTCTGTGCTGCCAGCTGCTGAGGAGACTCGACCCGGAGGTTCTGCTTCTCGCGAGAGGCAACGACGAATCAGCGATGGCAACGTGGTGGCCCGGCATCGAATTCCAGCAAAATGGGGGTACGCCGATACGGGAACGACGACCTCCCGCCCCGTCGACTGCGCCGCGGAACCGCCTGCGCTTGGCCGAGGAGGAGGCAACCGTCTACTCCAAGTGACAGAACCCGCGAGGACTCCGGCCACGTTTGTCGGGGCCAAGGCGTCACACCAACGCCGCGCAAAGGACCTGGTTCTTCCGGGCGCCCCTGCACCAGCCGACGAAGCACTTTACAGGCACTATGATGGCGGCCTGACCGCTGAGATCTTCTCTTGGCCGACTGCAGAGGCGACGCTCAGTGGGCCGGCTACGTAGTTCTCCTGCATACTGGAACGCAAAACACACTCGACCCTCCAGTAAAGGAGATTCCATGCGACGTTCAGCGATCACGCTGCTCATCCTCCTTGTCCTCGGCGTGCCCATGGCAATCGGGGACCCTGCCCCAACCGCCGCCGGGCACACCGTACAGATCACTCTCGACGACGGATCGCAGATCACTTTCCGTGGCTCGGAAGTGAAGTTTCAGGCGCGGCGAATGATGTCGAGCAAAGACGGCCGGGCGGAAATGTGGGGCGGCGTCACCCTGAAAGCGACGCGGGGCGGCAGTGAGGTTTTCGAGATCAGAAGCGAGCATCTCGTGGTGCAGAGCTCGCCAGTCGTTGCCCAGCCGTAGGCATCTGCAAATTCGGCGGGCTGCTCGTCCGAGCGCCGTTGCGCACCGCGCAGTGTCAGCCGAAAAGCCGGATCCCGCTCTCTTGCGCCTTCGCCAGCAGGTCGAGGAACTTCGCGCGCGGGATCTCGCGCGCGCCCAACGCGGCCATGTGCGGGGTCATGACCTGGCAGTCGAGGAGCTCGGACCCTCGCGAGCGCAGATGTTCGGCGAGGAACAGCAGCGCGAGCTTCGAAGCGTACGGCTCGCGGTGGAACATGCTCTCGCCGGTGAAGATGCCGCCGGAATCGACTCCGTAGACGCCGCCCGCGAGCTCTCCGCCGCTCCACACCTCGACGCTGTGCGCGTCGCCGGCCTCGTGCAGCCGGATATAGGCGGCGACGATGTCCGGGCCGATCCACGTGCCATCCTGTTCCGGCCGTTCCGCCGCCGCGCAGGCGCGGATGACTCCAGAAAAATCACGATCGATGGTGAAGGTGAAGCCGGCGCGTTTCTGCACCTTCCTCAGCGTTCGCCCCAAGTGGATCTCTTCGAAGAAAACGACCGCGCGCCTGCGCGGCGAGAACCACGGGAGCGGCACCCTTTCGTGGGGCCATGGAAATATGGCGTGGCGATAGGCGTCGCGGAGCGTCTCCACTGACAGATCGGCACCGAGGGCGATGATGTCGCCGCGGGCGCTGCGCGGATTGGGGAAGCCGGAGCGAGCGGGTAAGCCGGTGGAATCGTTCACCGCGTCAAAGGGTAACTTCGATTCGCTCGGCATCGTTTCACTGGAGAGCTATGCCCGAGAAGCGTGATGCCGGCTCACGCCTTCTCAGAACTGAAGCGTCAGCTCGTCTCCCGAGGCATCGACGACGACCCCTCCGCCGGTGGCGAGCGATCCGAACAGGATGGCGTCGACGAGCGGTTCCTTGATCTTCTGATGGATCAGACGCGCCATCGGACGTGCGCCGAAAGCCTGGTCGTACCCATGTTTTGCGAGCCAGGAGCGGCCTTCGGGCCTGATCTCGAGCGTCACGTTCTTCGGCGCCAGCTGAGCGCGCAACTCAGCGAGGAACTTGTCGACCACCTTCTCAATGGAGTCGAAGCCGAGGGGCTCGAATGCGATCCAGCTATCGAGGCGGTTGCGGAACTCGGGAGCGAACGTCCGCTCGATCGCCCCGCGTCCTCGGCCACTGGCAGGGTTGTTGTGGAATCCCATGCCACTCGTGCTCATCTCGCGCGCGCCGGCATTCGTTGTCATGATCAGGATGACGTTGCAGAAATCGGCCTTCTTGCCGTTGTTGTCGGTGAGCGTTGCGTGATCCATCACCTGCAGCAGGATCGAGAAGAGATTCGGATGCGCTTTCTCGATCTCGTCGAGCACGAGCACGGCGTAGGGCGTGCGCATGATCGCGTCCGTCAGCAGCCCGCCCTGGTCGAAGCCGACGTATCCCGGAGGGGCGCCGATGAGCCGCGACACGGTGTGCGGCTCCATGTATTCGCTCATGTCGAAACGGATGAACTCGACGCCAAGAGAGGCAGCGAGCTGTTTGGCCAGCTCGGTCTTGCCGACTCCGGTCGGACCTGAGAAGAGGAACGAGCCGACCGGCTTGTCCGGATGGCCCAGCCCGGAGCGCGCGATCTTGATCGAATTCACGACTTGCTTGATGGCGTGGTCCTGTCCGTAGATGACGCCCTGCAGGTCCGACTCGAGCGTGGCCAGCCGGTCTTTCTCGCTCTTGGCGATCGTCCGCGGGGGGATCTTGGCCATCCGTGCCACGACCTGCTCGATGTCGTCTTCGGTGATGACCGTCGGAGCTGGTGCTTCGGCGACCGGGCCGGTCGCCGAGGCGAGCTCCGCAGGTCCGGCGGCCGCCGCTTCCATCATGGCGGTGCCGCTCACGATTCTGGCGCGTGCTCCCGCCTCGTCCAGAACGTCGATGGCTTTGTCCGGAAGATGCCGGTCGTGGATGTGCTTGGCGGACAGCTCGGTGGCGAGCACCAGCGCCTCGTCCGTGAACGTCACGTTGTGGTGCCGCTCGTAGTAGGTCTTGAGGCCCTTGAGGATGTCGACCGTCTCGCTGATCGACGGCTCGCCGACTTCGATTTTCTGAAAGCGGCGAGCGAGTGCGCGGTCGCGCTCGAAGGAAGCCTTGTATTCCGAGTACGTGGTCGAGCCGATGCAGCGGAGCTTGCCCGAAGCGATGGCCGGCTTGAGGATGTTCGAGGCATCCATCGTCCCGCCGCTGACTGCCCCGGCGCCGACGATGGTGTGAATCTCGTCGATGAAGAGGATGGCGTCCTTCCGCTCCACCAGCGCGCTGATGAGCGACTTGAGACGCTGCTCGAACTCGCCGCGGTACTTCGTTCCGGCGAGCAGTGCGCCCATGTCGAGCGACCACACCTGCGCGCCTTTGAGCACCGCCGGGATCTCGTTGCGCTGGATCTTCAGCGCCAGTCCCTCGGCGATGGCCGTCTTGCCCACCCCCGGCTCGCCGACGAACAGCGGATTGTTCTTCCGCCGTCTGCAGAGGATCTGCACTGTTCGTTCGAGCTCGGGTCCGCGTCCGATCAGCGGGTCGATGTCGCCTCTGGCCGCCCGCTCGTTGAGGTTCGTGGCGAACGACTTCAGAGGATCGGATGCAGTCCCGGCCTCTTCTTCGTCGGGGCGAATGAAGGCCGGCTGCGCCTCCGTCCCCTTGCCGATGCCATGAGAAAGATAGGTGAGGACGTCCAGCTTGTTCACTCCCTGGCTGCGCAGGAGGTAGACCGCCTGCGACCGGTCGGCCTGATACAGCGCGGCCAGCATCTGACCGGTGTCGACTTCCTTCTGTCCCGAGCTCTGCGCATGCAGCTGCGCGTACTGGATCACGCGCTGCAGCATCGTCGTCAGCACGGGCTGAACGTCGTTGCCGTCCGGCAGCTCCTCGAAGGTCTTCTTCATGAAATCGTCGAGCTGCTTCTTCAGCACGTCGATGTCACCCCCGCAGGAGTGGATGACGGCCGCGGCATCGCGGTCGTGAAGAAGCGCAAACAGCAGATGCTCGAGCGTCACGTACTCATGGCGCCGCTTCACCGCCTCGGCGACGGCGAATTCGAAACTGTCTTGAAGCCCTTTAGCGATCATCGAAGTCCTGAGTCCTGAGTCCTGAGTCCTGAGCCAGCCGTCCCGAGAACCACTCAGGACTCAGCACTCAGGACTCGTTATGCCGTCTCCATCGTGCACAGCAGCGGAAATTCGTTCTCGCGGGCGAGGCCGGTCGTCTTGGAGACCTTCATTTCCGCAACTTCGTAGGTGTAAACGCCCGCCACTCCAATTCCGCGAATATGTACGTTGAGCATGATCTGCACCGCCTGGTCTTCCGGCAGGTTGAAGATCGCCTGGAGGACCCAGACCACGAACTCCATGGTCGTGTAGTCGTCGTTGTGCAGGAGAACCTTGAAGAGCGGGGGCTCTTCGACCTTCTCCCGGCTTTCGGCGACTGCCGATTCCTCGTATGCTGTGTCAGGCGGCAGCATTGCACTAGCAAACGTCGTACAGGATGCCGGGATTTCGGCTTCAGCCCGGCGCCTGCAGAAACTCCTCGATCCGCGATCCCGGCTCGATCTCGAGCGGATACGCGCCGGAACGGAACAGGCGGGCGTTGCGAATGCCGATCAGCGTCGTGGCCTGCTCCTCGACGCGCAGCATCGTCCCTTCCCGCAGTGCCACGACCGGGGTGTCGTTCTCCTCCAGAAACTCGCGAATGCGCTCCTCACGGGTCTCGCCCTGGTGCGTCGATCCGGGCTCCGGATCGAGGTAATGAGGATTGATCTGGAAGGGGACGAACCCGAAGGCCTCGAACGACGGCGGTTGCACGATCGGCATGTCGTTCGTGGTCTTGATGGTCGGACCGGCCAGGTTCGTACCCGCGCTGGATCCGATGTAGGGAAGACCACCGCGTACGCGCTCTCGTATGGGGGTCATCAACTTGCGCTCGTACAGTTCCTTCAGCAGGCGGAACGTGTTGCCCCCTCCGACGAAGACGGCGTCGGCGGAGTCGATCTCGGCCGGCCCATCCACCTGAACGACCTCGGCGACGTCCATCCTCGTCAGCCGCTCCCGCACCTTCTCCGTGTAGGCGTCACGGTCTTTCAGTGCAAACGGGACGAACGCCACGCGGCGTACGCCTTCGAGAATCCGGCGGATCTCCGGCTCGGAGTGATCGAGGTAGCCGTACCCGTGGACACTGGACGAGGAGATGAGCAGCAGTGGCATCGCTCCGGAGTTTACCGCGACAGGGAGGCGGCGCATGCAATGCGGCGCACGTTTCCGATGTGGTCGTGAGGAGTGCGGACGTCCTCGTCCGCAACGATCGGACGTCCCCGTCCGATCGTGCTCTGACCTGCTGCGCGAACCGCCGGACGAGGACGTCCGCACTCCGCTGCCTGCGCGTCCGTACAGCTGCACGCCGGCAGTGCTCACTCCGATCCGATGACCCACTTCTCGTAGACGTCGCCGGGCAGCTCGCGGATGAATCTCGAGACTTCCATCAGGATGTCCATGCCGGCGCGATCGCGCGCCATCACTGGATGGACGAGGTAGAGCTCCTGCTTGGCGCGCGTGACGGCCACGTAGAAGAGGCGACGCTCTTCCTCCTCCCCGGGGATGACAATCTCGAGGGCTGATTCATCGCTGGCGGCACGCCCCTCACCCGGCGCTCCCTTGCTGTCGCTGCGCTCCGGCTCGGTCGCGCCACGCTCTCCCGGCGGGAGAGGGGTGACAGACGAAACCGGAGCTTCGCCGGCCAGCAGGTTCTCGGCTTCCAGCAACGCCGCGAACTCCTCGTGAACATGCGTGCGGTCGGCGATGCGCACGATGCCGCCGGGAACGCGAAGCGCGCGTTGCGAGGGAAAACGGCCATCGGCGAGCCAGATCACGAAGACGATCCGCCACTCCAGGCCCTTTGCCTGATGGACGCTGGAGAGCACGATCTTCTCGTCCTCCGGTCCGACCACGGCCCGGTCTTCTCCGGCAATCGGATTGGCGAGGGCGACCTCCTCCAGAAACGCGGTGACGTCGTCGTAGCGCAGCGCGTATTGCGAGAGCTGTTCGAGGTCATCGAGTCGCGCCTGTGCGTTTGGGAACTTGGATCGCGCGTAGTCGCCGTAGCCGCGCTCCACGACGATGCGGATCGTCTCCGAAGGGTTCCTCTTCATGGCGTCGGCGCCGATCAGCCGCAACAGCTGGCGTGCGCTGTCGAGACTTGCGCCGACGGCAGAAGCGCGGCCGGTCGAAGGTCCGCCCTGTCCTCCACCGAGGAATGCGCCGAGGGGATCGGGCGCCGTGCTGATGCGGCCCCATGTCTCGGCGGCGGTCTTTTCGCCAATCTTCGGGTAGAGCTTGAGCATCCGTTTCCACGAGAGCTCGTCGCGCGGGTTCGTGACGATCTTCAGGTACGCCATCACGTCTTTGATGTGTGCCTGCTCGAAGAAGCGGACGCCGGAGCGGATCTCGTACGGAATGAGCCGGCGCGAGAGCTCCATCTGCAGCTCCAGCGACTGGTAGTGCGAGCGGTAGAGCACGGCGATGTCGCTGAGCTTCTCCCCCTCGTCCCTGAGCTCGAGAATGCGCTGGGCGACGAAAGACGCCTGCGCGAAGACGTCGTCGACTCCGACCACGGCCGGATCGGGACCGTCGCCTCGCACCGCCCGCAGCTCTTTTCGGAACTGATAGCGGTTGTGCTCGATGACGCGGTTCGCCAGGGTGAGGATCTGCGGGGTGGAGCGGTAATTCGTTTCCAGGCGGAAGATCTTCGCCTCCGGAAAGCGCACCGGAAAGGTGAGGATGTTCTCGAACGAGGCTCCGCGGAACGAGTAGATCGACTGGGCGTCGTCGCCGACGACCATCACGTTGCGCCGTTCGGAAGCCATGGCGTCGACCACGTCGGCCTGCAGCTTGTTCGTGTCCTGATACTCGTCGACGAGGATGTACCGGAAGCGGCGCTTGAGCGCTCCCGCGACCTCTTCGTGCTCGTCGAGCAGGAGCTTCCAGTGCAGGAGCAGGTCGTCGAAGTCCATGGTGTTGGCATCGCGCTTTCGCTCTTTGTACTTGCGAAATACGCTGACGATCTCGTCGCGGTACATCGCGAAATGCGGATAGTTGTTCTCGAGCTCCAGCTCCAGCGGCGTGCGCGTGTTGATGAGAAACGAGTAGATGTCGAGAAGGATGTCGCCCTTCGGAAAGCGCTTCTCCAGCGTCTTGATGCCGAGGGCCGAGACCGCGCTCTCCATCATTTCCTTGGCGTCCTCGGCGTCGAGGATGGAGAAGTTGGGACGGTAGCCGATGATCTCAGCGTAGCGGCGGAGAAGACGGTTTCCGACGGAGTGGAACGTGCCGCCCCAGATGCGCCGGGTATCGATGGTGACGAGCTGCTCGACACGCGAGAGCATCTCGCGGGAGGCCTTGTTCGTGAAGGTCAGCAGCAGGATCTCCGCAGGATCGACGCCGTCCTCGATCAGCCGCGAAACGCGATAGGTGAGGGTGCGCGTCTTCCCGCTCCCCGCGCCGGCGATCACGAGCATCGCCCCTTCGCCGGCCATCACCACCTCGAGCTGCTCGGCGTTGAGCTCGTTCTCGTAGGGGACGCGATAAGTCTTCTGCGGCCGCGTCGGTTGTTTCAGGGTGTAGCGGCGGATCTTGGTGGGCATGGGGCGGAGGCGAGTTTATCGCGAGGAGTGCGGGCGTCCCGCCCGCCGCGATCCGGCTTCCCGCGCCGGATCGCTCTGACGATCGAAGGTCGCCGGGCGCGGGACGCCCGCATTCCGGATTGCTCAGTGGATTCCGCTGTCGCTCTTCGGCGATTCGGGATCGTCCTCGTCGTCCACCCTCGCCAGCACGATACGAAACGGGTGCAGAGTGCCGCGCATCATGCCGGACGTGATCACCGGGTCACCTTCCATGATGGTCAGCGCCTCGGCCTCAGAATCGGCCTCGAAGACCGCGATGGCGAACGGGTCGGGCTCGATGCTTCGGCCGACGAAAATCATCGTTCCGTCGTCGGTCAGCGCCCTGAGATAGGTGAAATGGCGATCGAGAGTGCGACGGTGCTCGTCGGTCCACGACTCGGCGTTCATGGGATCGAAGTCCGACGAGATCTTCAGGACGTAGATGTACTGCGACTTTGGCATCGGGAGATCATACGCGTGGCGTGTGATTAGCCGTGATCAGGTCGAACAATCTCACCGTAGGGCACGCTGCGCCGTGCCGAACCCCCGTGGGTGGGTGGAATGATCATCGCGACGAGCACGCGGTTCGGCACGGCGCAGCCGTGCCCTGCGGCAACTACGATGAGCATCAGATCGGTACTTCCTCCTGCTGCTTCGGCGCCACGACGGTCGTCTTGTTCGCGTTGCGGTATTCCCGGGAAGCGGCGATGAACGCCCTGAAGAGCGGATGCGGCGCGGTGGGCCGCGATTTGTACTCCGGATGGAATTGGCACCCGACGAACCAGGGATGGCCCTGCAGTTCCACGATCTCGACGAACTTCCCGTCCGGCGACGTGCCGGTCACGTGAAGTCCCTTCTCTTCGAGCGCGCGGACGTACTCGGGGTTGACCTCGTAACGGTGGCGGTGGCGCTCTTCGACGAGCTCGACGCCGTAGGCGCTGCGCGCGATGGATCCTTCTTTCAGCTCGCATGGATACTTGCCGAGGCGCATCGTGCCGCCCAGTGCGTCGACGCCGATGAGATCGCGCAGCTTGTAGATGACTTTGTACGGTGCCTCGTCGTCGAACTCGGTTGAGTTCGCGCCGACCATGCCGACGACGTTACGCGCGAATTCGATGGTCGCGCACTGCATGCCCAGGCAGATGCCGAAGTAGGGGATCCGCTTTTCGCGCGCATAGCGAATGGCGCGTAACTTCCCCTCCACGCCGCGCGAGCCGAAGCCGGGGCCGACGAGAATGCCGTCGACGCTGGCCAGCTCGCCGTGGTAGCCGTCGTCTTCGAGGGCTTCCGAGTCGATGTAGATGATCCGCACGCGGACGTTGTTGGCGATGCCGCCGTGGCTGAGCGCCTCGTTCAGAGACTTGTACGAGTCGCCGAACTCGACGTACTTGCCGACGAACCCGATCCGTACCTCGTCTTCGGGGTGCCGTAGCTTCCGGACGATTTCCTCCCACTTGGCGAGGTTTCCCTGCTCTTCGTGCGGGAGGTGAAGCTTGTCCAGGAGGATCTCGTCGAGTCCTTCGCGCGCGAAGGCCAGCGGAACCTGATAGATGAACTCGACGTCGAGAGCGGGGATGACGGCCTCGTCCTCCACGTTGCAGAAAAGCGCGATCTTGGCCTTCATCTCTTCGGGGATCGGATGCTCCGAGCGGCAGAGGAGGATGTCGGGCTGGATGCCGATCTCGCGCAGCTCTCTGACGGAGTGCTGCGTCGGTTTGGTCTTCAACTCCTCGCTGGCCTTGATGTAAGGAACGAGCGTGAGGTGCACGTTGATGGCGTTGCCGCGGCCGACTTCCTGCCGGAACTGGCGGATGGCCTCGAGGAACGGGAGCGATTCGATGTCGCCAACCGTGCCGCCGATCTCGATGATGACCACGTCGACGCCTTCGCTGACGTCGCGGATGCACTTCTTGATCTCGTCGGTGATGTGAGGGATGACCTGCACGGTCTTGCCGAGGTAGTCGCCGCGGCGCTCGCGTTCGATGACCTTGAGGTAGATGCGGCCGGTAGTCCAATTGTTGCGCCTGGTGGCGCGCATGGAGGTGAACCGTTCGTAGTAGCCGAGGTCGAGGTCGGTCTCGGCGCCGTCATCGGTCACGAAAACCTCGCCGTGCTGAAACGGCGACATCGTGCCGGGGTCGACGTTCACGTAGGGGTCGAATTTCTGCAGCGTGACCTTGAACCCACGTGCCTCCAGAAGCGCGCCGATCGATGCGGCGGCGATGCCCTTGCCGAGTCCTGAAACAACGCCGCCGGTGATGAAGATGTATTTGGTGCTCATCGCGCGCTCCCCCTTGTGGATGGATAGGCAAAGAATGATGGTGGAATGTGCCGAGAGGAACGGGCGGCGCCCATTCGTGGGATCTGTACAGCATCGGAGTGCGGGCGTCTCGCCCGCCGCGATCGGGTGTCCCGCGCCCGATCGCATCCGGTCCTGCAACTGCGATGGAGCAGCCGGCCGCCGGACGGCCGGCTGCGGCGGGCGAGACGCCCGCACTCCTCCGTAGCACGGCGCAGCCGTGCCCTGTGGAGGATCCGGGCTCTTCTGCTGGTGGGGACTCTGGTGGCGGGGGAGAGTGAGTTGTCGATGTTCGCGAGCCAGCGGCTCACGAACGTCCTCCCGGTTTATGCATGTTTTGCAAGCTCACTCTCAACGCGCAGCACGTCCTCGGGGCGGTCGACGCCCAGATGGGGTTTGGTCGTCAGTAACACGCGAATTTTAAAACCGTTCTGCAGCGCTCGCAACTGCTCGAGCGACTCAGCTCGTTCCAGCGGGGACGTCGCCATCGCCGCGAAGGCCCGCAGCACGGCGCTCTGGTAACCGTAAAGCCCAACATGCCGCTGCGCGGCCCGGTGTCCGCCGTAGGGAATCGGTGCCCGGGAAAAATAGAGCGCGTCGTCATGGCTGTCGGTCACGACTTTGACCACGTCGTGGCTGTTGTACTCCTCTTCCGACTCGATCGGACAGGCCAGGGTAGCCATGTCGACGCCGCTGCCGGCGAGGACATCGAGAATGGCGTCGACGCTGCGGACGTCGATCAGCGGCTCATCGCCCTGCACATTGACGACGCGAGTGAAGGCGCGCCTCTCGATCGTCTCGATCAGATCGAGCGCGGCGGCGATCCGGTCCGTGCCGCTCTGGAAGTCGCCCTCCGGCCGGACGACCTTGCCTCCGAATGCGAGGACATGGTCGAAGATGCGGTCATCGTCCGTGGCGACGTAAACGGCCGCGGCGCCGACCGACCTGGCGGCGCGCTCGTAAACGCGCTGGATGAGCGAGACACCGGCGATGACGGCCAGCGGTTTCCCGGGAAACCGAGTGGAGGCCCATCGCGCTGGAATTACAATCACGCCGCTCATGAACAACGGCGATTCTAGCAAGCAGTCGGCAGTGCAGGAGGCCGGGGGGAGCTTTTTTCGTCGGAGCCTTCGTCGGTACCCGCTCGCGCCGGGCGATGTCGCCTTGTTGAAACGGCTGACGATCGTCATCGCGCTCGGCGCGCTGTTCCTGGCCGCTTTTCATCACCTCGACCTGGTATACGGGCACAAGTTTTTCGACGTGACCGGCCGCGCCGAGTGGATCTGGGCTCCCGCCAATTCGGTTGCGGCGCGCGAGGCGACGCGGGAGATCCGGCGGTCCGGTGTGGCTGGCGCGGTGACCAGGCGCGTTCGTTCGCTGGGGCACGATCTGAAGGAAATCGCCGCTCTCGTTCCCGTCCGAAACGGACATTTCGACGGCGCGCTCGCAAGACAGACGCTCCGGGACATGTTCATACGGGATGACCGGCCGATGGGGAGCAGCGACAACCCGCTGGCGTTCTTCGCCACTCTCGACTTCGATCTTCCGCCCAACCGCTATTACACCCATGTGAAGGTCCTCGGCGATCCGGAGTACACGATCTTCTTCAATGGACGCGAGATCGGCGGCCGCCGCATGGGAGAAGACAGCAAGCTGGACGTTTACGACGTCTCGCCACTTTCTCGAACGGGCCGCAACCGCGTGGTGGTCGCCGTGCGCAGCACGACCGCGACCGGCGGCTTGATCGCTTCGATCGACCTTTCGCCTGAGGTTGCCAACCACGTCGTGACCGGCCCGTCATGGAAGATCGTCCGCAGCTGGTCGCCCGATCTTCTGCTTCGCGATCCCGCCGCCGTGCAGAAGCCGGTGCTTCTCGGCGCGCCGCCGAACGGACGCTGGAACTACCTCGAGCCTCAGGACCGCCCGCTCGAGGTGCCGCCGGCGATCGTGGTGGAGGCGAGGAACGCCTTTTCGTTTGGGACAGCGCTGCCGGAGCTGCGCGACGCCAGCGGCACGACGATCGTCACGAGGCGGCCGGAGAGGGCCACCGCGTATGACTTCGGCGAGGTCGACGGAAGGCTGCGGATCACGCGGCTCTACAACGTCGAGCTACCGGCGATGGTGAAGGTGCGATTCGCCAACATTCCCGAGGAGTTGCGGCCCATCGAAGGATTGATCCGGTCTTTCGTCTTCGCGCCGGGCGAAGCGACCGTCACCGACACGGAGGTGCGGCACTTCCGCTTCGCGTCCGTATACGGCCGGCCCGTTCAGGCGGTCGTGCTGAAATGAAGCGGGGACCGTGTGGCACGGACACTCTTGTCTGTGCCGCCTTCGGATCCGGCAGGGCACTTAGTAGATCACCCGCCGCACGAAGTACTCCTGCTGTGACATCGACTTCGCGTCGAGCGCCTGCGCGTCTTCCCGGTTCATCTGGAACCGTCCCGACGATCCGCCGTTGGTCGTCTTCATGAACAGCTCGACCGTGTCGATCTGTGCTCCCGGAACGCCGGCGTTGCGCACCATCAGAAACGAGGTCGCCGAGATGGCGTTGAAGACCTTGTCCTCGCTGTCGGCGGTCAGCTCCGCGCGCAGCGAATGAGGGCCGGTGGCTGCGAGCTTCTGCTCGAACAAGCCTACGTTCTCGTAGGCACGCGCGAACTTCTCGATGACTTCCGAGGTGAGCAGGTTGCCGCCGGTGTGCACAGGTGCGACGGTGGCCGCGGCGGGAGCGGTTGAGGATGGTCCGGCTGTGGGGCCGGGTTGCTGTTGCTGGCCTGGGGAGAGCTTGCGCAGGTGGATCGACGATCCGAGGGAAGGCTGCGGCGCCGTGGACGTGGGGGTATCGCTCGTGCCGATGGCGATGACCTTCACGTCGCCCAGACCGGAGCGGGTGGCCTGCTCCGACTTGGGCTCGTCGATCAGGTTCGGATCGAGCTCGAGGAACTGCCCGTTTTCGAGTGCGATCCGGGCTCGACCGGCCTTCACCGTCCACTTCGCCTTTGCCTTGTAGGTCGTCCCATTCTTCAGGACGACGTAATAGGTGGCGAATGCGTTCGCGGCGAAGAGGACGATTGCTGCAAAGCTCAGCGAGGTCTTCAGCATTTTTGTCATGGGATGCTCCGGAATGTCACCAGTGAATGGTCGATTATACTGACCCACGGAACGACTTCCGTCGGATGGCGATTCCGCCCCAATTCCCAACGGTTGGCTTGTAGCGGGCTGCGTGTAGGAGCAGCGCCTTACCTGCTACCCGCTCACGCTTCTTTTCAAAGGAAACGACCCGCAATGCTCGTTGTAATGGATGCCGGCGCCAGGCCGGAGCAGATTGAAGTCGTCGTACGGCACATCGAGAAGATGGGCCTGAAGGCGCATCCGATTCCGGGAGCCAACCGAACCGCCATCGGCATCACTGGTAGCGCGCGCACCGCGGACCCCGAAGTTCTCGAGAATTTTCCGGGAGTCAAGGAAGTCATCCGGGTCTCCCACGGCTACAAGCTGGTGAGCCGCGAAGCGAAGCCGGACGACACCATCGTCACCGTCGGCGGCGTCGATGTCGGCGGCAACGGCATCGTGGTGATCGGCGGTCCCTGCGCGGTCGAGTCGCTCGACCAGACCCGGGCCATCGCCGAGGGCATCAAACGCGGAGGCGGCCAGCTGCTCCGCGGAGGAGCGTACAAGCCGCGCACATCGCCGTACTCCTTTCAGGGTCTCGGCGAGCGCGGTCTGGAGATTCTGGCCCGCGTTCGCGAGGAGTTCGAGCTCCCGATCATCACCGAGGCGATCGACGACGAGTCGATTGCGCTCGTCGCCCAGTACGCCGACTGCATTCAGATCGGCGCTCGCAACATGCAGAACTACTCCTTGCTCAAGAGCGCCGGGCGTACGCGCAAACCGGTCCTGCTGAAGCGGGGGATGGCGGCCATGCTCGACGAGCTGCTCCTCTGCGCGGAGTACATCATGGCCGAAGGCAACTACCAGGTCATGCTGTGCGAACGCGGCGTCCGGACATTCGCGGATCACACACGGAACACGGTCGACCTCTCCATCGTGCCGGCCATCAAACGCATCAGCCACCTGCCGATCCTGGTCGACCCGAGTCACGGCACAGGAAAGCGCAACAAGGTCCTGCCGATGTCGAGAGCGGCCATCGCCATCGGGGCGGACGGCGTGCTCGTCGAGGTCCATCACAAGCCGGAAGAAGCGCTGTCCGACGGACCGCAGGCGATCCTGCCGGACGAATTCGCCCGCCTGGTGCGGGAATGCGAGGCTGTGGCGCAGGTCGTGGGCCGCACCTTGCAGCCTGCGCTGGCGGCATCGTAGAGAACGCGCAGCCTATGGCACGTTGCAGGCGGCACGAGGCATGGGGCATGGGGCATGGGTGGCGGCACTCATGCCTCATGCCGCATGCCACATGCCTTTCGTGGCTGCCCGCTGTTCGCAACCGCTGAATCGACATGCGTCGAACCAAGATCATCGCCACCATCGGTCCGGCCTCGAACAAAGAGGACGTGATCTACAGTCTCCTCAAATCGGGAGTCGATGTCTTTCGCCTGAACTTCTCGCACGGGACGTCCGAGGAGAAGGTGAAGATCATACGGATGATCCGTGAGGCGTCGATGGCTCTCGGCCGTTACGTCTCGATCATCGGCGACATCCAGGGCCCGAAGATCCGCATCGGCGAAGTCGACGGCGTGGTCGACCTGAAGAGCGGATCCACATTCGAGATCACCAGGGAAGCAGTCGTCGGAAATGCGGAGCGCGTTTCCACCCCCTTCGAGCCGCTCACGCGCGAGGTGCAGATCGGGCACCGCATCCTCATCAACGACGGGCTCGTCGAGCTCGTCGTGACGACGGTCGAGCCCGAGCGGGTCATCACACGCGTCATCCACGGCGGTCCGATCTCGTCGAAAAAGGGGATGAACTTTCCCGATTCGGAGCTGACCATCCCGGCCATCACGGAGAAGGACAAGGCGGACGTCGCCTTCGCCGTCGAGCATCAGCTCGACTACATCGCCGCCTCTTTCGTCAGGCGCCGCAGCGACATCGAAGAACTGCGCGAGCTTCTGCGCTCCCTCAACGCCTCGGAAATCTACGTCATCGCCAAACTCGAAAAACCGCAGGCCATCGACAACCTCGAGGACATCCTGGAAGTCAGCGACGGGGTGATGGTCGCGCGCGGGGACCTCGGCGTCGAGCTCCCACCCGAGGCTGTTCCCGTCGTGCAGAAGCACATCCTCCGCCAATCGAGCCGGTGGGGAAAATTCGCCATCACCGCCACGCAGATGCTCGAGTCGATGACCACCAACGCACGCCCGACGCGGGCCGAAGCGTCCGACGTCGCCAACGCGATCTTCGACGGCTCGGATGCGGTGATGTTGTCAGCGGAAACGGCCTCGGGCCGGTATCCGGTCGAAGCGGTCCAGATGATGGCCCGCATCATCACCACGGCCGAGCACAATCGCGACCTCTACACCACGACCACCGAGCGTCTGCCCTTCGAGAAATCAACCGAGTCGGATGAGTTCACCGACGCCCTGGCCGGTGCTGCGAACTACGCCGCCGACCAGATCAAGGCGAAGTTCATCGTCGTTTTCACGCAGACCGGGTTCGCCGCGAAGCTCATGTCGAAGTTCCGGCCCCGCGTGCCCATCATCGCCCTCACCCCCTCCAGCTGGGTGGCGCGGCGGATGAACATCCTCTGGGGCGTCCAGCCGTACGTTCTGAAGGACGCGGGCGAGTTCCACGAGTTGATCGTCGACCGCGTCGACGATCTGCTGCTGCAGAAGGAAATCGTCCGCCCCGGCGACCGCCTGGTCATCCTGATGGGCTCGCCCATCTACCAGCGCGCCAAGACGAACCTGCTGCGGGTGCATCGGGTGCGGTCTTGACGGCAGCGAGTAGCGAGTAGCGAGTGGCGAGTAGGGGGAGACGCCGAGAGGGCGCTCCCCTTTTCGGATCGATTACTGCTCCCGCTGGTCGAGATACCTGATGAGCCCGTTAATCATACGGATGACCTCCTCGACTGCGCCAATGATCTCCTCGGCAGCAGTCTCTGCCAGGTATTCGAGCGAGGCAGCGATCAGGAGTTGCGTCTGCACCTCGAAGGCGGACGCGCGAGCGCGAAGAAGAAACTGTCGGTAATCGCGCGCCGTGCCGCGTCCCCGCCCTTCAGCGATATTGCTGGGGATCGAAACGACTGCGCGCCTGATCTGTTGAGTTAGACAGAACCGTTCGTCACGAGGGAAGCTGTCGCTCGTCGAATAGACGGTGACTGCGAGCCGCATTGCCTTCTGCCAAGCGACCAGATCTCGAAAGCTGCTCTTTCCCATATCGGATTTGGCCGGAGAAGCGCACGGCGTGGGAAGAGAGAGCCGGGTAGAGCAGACCCAAGCATGATACCTCGGAAGCGCTCAAGGTTCCCGGGTGGGTCGGCGCCTCCCTACTCGCCACTCGCTACTCGCTGGGCGGCGCGGGGAACACGGCCCCCCGCGGGCCGCGTTTCCAGCGAGGTGGTGGTAGACTCACCAGCGCGCTGAGAGAGGAGTCCATGCGCCGTTTCGCGATTGTCGCGCTTTCAGCACTCTTTGCTGTCGCCGCGCCCAGGGCCGACGCGGACGTACTCCTTCCGCCCGTCCTGCAGGTCCTCGGCAACGTCACCGACTCCGCCCGTCCGGTCGCCAATGCGCTGGTGATCGCGCTCAATCTGAAGGACTTCGTCACCACGCAGACATTCAGCTCGGCGGACGGCACATTCAGCCTGCCGGCTCTGCCAGCAGGCATCTACAAAATCATCGCCGTCAAGCAGGGCTTTGCCCCCGCCGTCGCCACCGTCGTTCCCAACAAGCCTTCTCAACACGTGAAGCTCTCGATGCAGAACGAGAAAAGGGCCAGGAACGACTCAGACGAGATGTGGCGGATCCGCGCCTCGTTGACCCCCGACATCCTTCACGAGATCGACCAGGTTCTGGCGGCCGCGTCGCTCCCGGCCTACCAGTTGCCCCGGTTCAAAGGCGAGATGGTGTCGATGACCGGCGTCAGCGATCAGCCGTCGTCCGCGGTTTTCGCGCAGACGAGCGTCGGCATGGAGAGTCGCCTCGGCGACACCTGGCAGCTCGGCGTAAAGGGCAACATCCATCGCATCGGCGACCCCTCCGACGAGGGTTCGTTCGCATCGCCAGCCGCGCAATCGAGCGTGATGTCGATGGAGCTGCGCTCCTCGCCGACCGACTCGGTGCGCGTGGCCTCCTCCAAGAGCTTCTGGCGCTACAAGAACGACGCTCCGAACTCGTCGGAGACCGACGTCCGCTCGCACAACATCGAATGGCAGCACGGCGCGGTGAACTTCGGCGTCCGCTACTTCGCCCAGGAAAACCTCTTCGCCGCGAGCCCGTACGGCTCGGATCTGATCGAGCTCGCCGGGGGCACGAGTCTGGTCCAGACGCGTCGCAACGATCTCGGCGTGTCGCTGCGCGTCACGCAGGAGATCGTCCGCAACGCCGCCCAGTCGACCTTACGGACGGCGGATGTGACGACCAACGGGTCGTTCTCGCTCGTGCCGGCGCTGCTGTTCCGTTACGGCCTCTCCAGCCGCCTCGGATTGGAAGGCACAGAGCTCGCGCCGCGCGCCGGGATGGAGTGGAAGATCTCGAAGGACACCGCTCTGATCGGCTCGGCGACCGTGAAGACGTACGACTCCTCGCGCAGTGTGGCCCTGCCGAGCGTGGTCGTCTGGAGCGACGATGCGCGGAACCTGCCGAAATATGTGTATTCGTTCGGGATCGTGTCGGGGGATGAGGCGACCGCGAAGCTCTCCGCGATCGGCACGATCAGCGCGGTCGACGCGCCGCTTCGCATCATCGTCGCCGACGGCTACGAGCAGTTCTGGGACGGGTTGTACGTCGACTCGGGCGACATCCGCCGCGACCTCCGCGTCAGCTACCGCAGGGGCCTCGGCAACAAGTTCGCCATCGACATCTCGACCACCGCCGGGACGGCTACCCCTGCACACGGGGGACCCACCAAGTCCTACGTCGCCGGCGACGTGCAGTCGATCTTCTTCCCGACCGGAACGACGCTGCTCATCTCGTATCGTGAGATCGGGCAGCCGCAACCGAATCACGCAGGCTATCGCAGCGAGCGGGTGAACGTGCGCATGGCGCAGTCGCTCCACCTGCCGCTCGATCTGAAGCTTCTCATCGGCCTCGAGCTCGCGCGCGCCGAGAACTCGCCCTTCCTCCTGGATACCCTCGACCCCAACGGCGCCTCGAAAAAGTACATCGGCGGCCTGGCGGTCAACTTCTAGTTGCCGAGTGCGAGGCTGGAGCCAGCAGGGGCCGGAGGCAAACACGCCAACGGCGCGACCTGTCCAAGCCACCGCAGAGCACGGCTGCGCGGTGGGTGGCCGGCAGTCTCACACTTCGCGCCGCGCGTGAATCCCACCGCAGGGCA
>JADGOA010000256.1 GCA_017883215.1 Thermoanaerobaculia bacterium
TCGGTCCCCTCGCCCCGCGGCGCGAGCGCGCTCAACCACGCTGTACGAACGTCCGCGGGGCGAGGGGATGCAAGGGGAGTGGGGTACCGACAATCTCTTCCTTCCAACCGCCATGTTTCCCGATTTTCTCGACCCCACTCCCCTTCATCCCCTCGCCCCGTGCGGATCTGTTCAGTGCGGCCGCTCGATTGGGAGCACGGGGCGAGGGGACCGGGGCGCGCCGTTCTTTGCCGCCGGCACCGCACATGCCGAAACAATTCGCACGCCGCGTGCGTAATCAACAACCACCATGAATAGGATTGTCGCAGCCATCGCCGCGCTGGACTTCGCCTTCCACATGGCGACGGCAAAGCTCTACGGCTTCTTCATCGACGAGATCTACTTCCTCGCCTGCGGAGAGCACCTGGCGTGGGGCTACGTGGACATGCCACCGCTGACTGCGTTCCAGGCGTGGCTCACGCGACACCTCTTCGGCGACTCGCCGTATTCGATCCGACTCTTCCCTTCACTCGCTGCTGCAGGCATCGTCCTGCTCGCCGCCGCGATCGCGCGCGAGCTCGGCGGCGGCAGATTCGCGCAGATCCTGGCAGCCCTCGTCGCGCTTCTTGCGCCGGGCTTCCTCGTGTTCTGCAGCTACCTCAGCATGAACGCGATCGAGCCGCTGATCTGGGGCGGCTGCGCGTTCATCGTCATCCGCATCATCAAACGCCACGACCCGCGCCTCTGGCCGTGGTTCGGGCTTCTCGCCGGCATCGGCCTGCTGAACAAGCACACGATGCTCGTGTTCGGCTTCGCCATCGTCGTGGCGCTGCTGATGACGGCTGATCGCGCGCTGATGTTCAATCGCTGGTTCCTTCTGGCCGGGGCGATCGCCTTCGCGATTTTCCTGCCGAATCTCGCATGGGAGATCCGCCACGGCTTCCCGCACATCGAGATGCTGCAGAACATCAGACGCAACGGCCGTGACGTGCAGATGAACCCGGCCGTGTTCCTGCTGTGGGACGTTCTCCTCGCGAATCCGGCGGCGGCGCCGCTCTGGATCGCCGGCCTCGTTTCACTGCTCGCAGGGTCGCTGAAGCGCTATCGCGTCATCGGCGTGGCATGGATCGTCGCGTTCGTCGTCCTCATCGCCGCACACGGGCGCTTCTACTACCTGCTGCCGGCGTTCGTCATGATCATCGCTGCAGGCGCTGTCGCCACCGAGCGGCTGACCGAATCGCGCCGATGGCTCCGAGCCGCATACGTGTCGCTGATCGTCGTCGTGGGACTTTTGATCGCGCCGACGCTGGTGCCGATGCTGCCCCCTGCTGCGTACTTCCGCTACATGCAGATCACGCACTTGAATCAGCCGAGGTTCGAGCATCGCCGCACCACGTCCATGCCGCAGTTGTTCGCCGACCGTTTCGGCTGGCCGGAAATGGTGGCCACCGTGGCGCGCGCCTGGTACAGCCTTCCGCCCGACGTCCGGGCCAGGACAGCGATCTTCGGCAACGACTACGGTCAGTCCGGCGCGATCGACTTCTACGGCCCGCACTATGGTTTGCCGAAGTCGATCGGCGGACATCTCAGCAACTGGTACTGGGGGCCGCGCGACTACACCGGCGCCTCGATCCTCGTCCTCGGCGATGACCGCGAAACGCTCGAGCGCGAGTTCGAAGTCGTGAAGCCGATGGCGGAGATCGGCCATCCTTACGCGATGGCCCAGGAGCACTTCACGCTTTTCCTCGCGCAGAAGCCGCGCGGCTGGACGCTTCGATCGGCATGGCCGCAACTGAAGAAATTCAACTGAGCGTGGGGAGAGCGGACGTTCCTGTCCGCAGCGGCCGGACATTCGTGTCCGCCCGCCGGGTGGCCGTGATTGCTTGTGGCCAGCGACGCTGCTCCCTGGCCGCCGGACAAGAATGTCCGCTCTCCACTCTCCCTCATCAACTCAACAGCCTGCTGGGACGCACTGCTGCGCGTCCCTACAGCCCCCAGGTTCTCAGAGCGCCTTGATGTCCTCTGTCTCGAGGACGCGCTTTGGCGCGCCTTCTCTCGCGACCTTGATCATGGCGCGCCCGAGCTCCTCGGTCGTGGTGATGGATCGCGGGAACAGCCGCTTCAAGATCGGAAGAAGCGGAGCACTCACGGAGTAGAAGATCCGGTACAGCGGCGTCTTCGACCTGATGCCGTGGAGCGGCTGAATCAAACCCGGTCGGAACATGAATGCCTTCAACGGCAGGCGGAGAAGCGCATTCTCGGTCCGTCCCTTCACTCTCGCCCACATCGTCCGCCCCCGTTCGGTGCTGTCGGTTCCCGCGCCCGACACGTAGACGAACGTCATGCCCGGATTGAGCCTCGCCAGCGCCTCCGCAGCGGACATCGTGATGTCGTACGTGATGTGGCTGTACTGCTCCTCGTTCAACCCGGCGGCGGAGATGCCGAGGCAGAAGAAGCAGGCGTCGTAACCCGATAGCTCCGACTCGATGGCGGAAAAGTCGAGAAGATCGCGATGGAGGATCTCGCGCAGTTTCTCGTGCCGTTGTCCCGCGGCGTTGCGTCCGATCACGAGGACTCGCTCGACGCCCGGATCGAGCAGGCACTCGCGCAGAACACCCTGTCCGACCATGCCGGTGGCTCCGAAGATGATGACGTTCATGACGCATGAAAGCGTATGCCAATAGCGTGGACTACGAATGTCCAAAATCTTCGCGCGGCGCGCAGAGCTGCGGCCGCAAACGCCAGGGGTGACACTGCGGCGCCGCTCGTCGGGAGTTTGGGCCTGTCATCCCGAGCCGGCTAACGGCCAGGAGCCGATGGAGTGGTGATGAACCTGTAGGGGCGCGCTGCTGCGCGCCCCTACATTCGCATTGCAGAGGTTCATTAGAAGCTGCCGAAGCCGCGGAGCGGCGGAGGACAGCGAGGGATCCCCCGCACTCCCTGGGGTGGCAGGGGATTCCTCGCCGCGCTCCACCCCTCCGGGGTTCCGCCGGCTCGGAATGACAGTGTCACTTCCGCTCCAGCGGCGCCCGCGCCGTTCGTTGCGGCGCTGCCGCACTGTGCTCCGTCCGCGGATCACTTGCAGAGACGCTCGCGTGCGCCGGCTTGCGGTAAGCTCGCCGCAAATGGATTTTCAGTACAGCGCAAAAACGATCTCTTACCTCGAGCGCGTTCGTTCGTTCATCGCCGAACAGATCGCACCCGTCGAGCAACAGGCTCTCGCGCAGGAGCAGACCGCTGACTGGACGCGCTGGCGCGTCTCCCCCGCTATCGAGGAGCTCAAAGCGAAGGCGCGCCAGGCCGGACTCTGGAACCTTTTCCTCCCGGACGCCGCGGCGGGGCTGACGACACTCGAGTACGCGCCGCTGGCCGAGGAGATGGGAAAGAGTCTCATCGCGGCGGAGATCTTCAACTGCAATGCGCCCGACACCGGGAACATGGAGATCCTCCATCTCTTCGGCACGCCTGAGCAGAAGAAACAGTGGCTCGAGCCACTGCTGGCCGGTGAGATCCGGTCGGTGTTCGCGATGACCGAGCCGGACGTGGCGTCGTCCGACGCCACGAACATGCGCGCCACCATCGTCGAGAGCGGCGGGGAGCTCGTGCTCAATGGCAGGAAGTGGTGGTCGACAGGCCTCGGCCATCCCGACGCCAGGATCGCCGTCTTCATGGGCGTCTCCGATGCCGCTGCCGACAGACACTCACAACACAGCATGGTCCTCGTTCCGCTCGACGCGCCGGGAGTGACGATCAAGCGGATGCTCCCGGTGTTCGGTGAGTACGACGCGCCTTACGGACACGGCGAGGTCTGGTTCGAGGACGTCCGCGTGCCGAAGAGCAACGTGCTGTGGGACCTCGGGAAGGGCTACGAGATCGCGCAGCGGCGCCTCGGTCCGGGACGGATTCATCACTGCATGCGCGCCATCGGCGCAGCGGAAAAGGTGCTGGAGCTGCTGATTCGCCGCGGATCGTCGCGCGTTGCGTTCGGCAAGCCGCTGCTGAGGCTCGGCGGAAATCTCGAGCGCGTGGCGAAAGCGCGCGTGGCGATCGACCAGGCCCGCCTGCTGACGCTGTACGCAGCGTGGAAGATCGACACAGTCGGTGCCATGGCCGCGCTGACGGAGATCTCGGCGATCAAAGCGGTCGCTCCGACGATGCTTCAGACGGTCGTCGACGACGCCATTCAGATCTACGGCGGCGCAGGCCTCACGCGGGACGTTCCGCTCGCCGCCTACTTCGGGATGGCTCGGTCGCTTCGCATCGCAGATGGCCCGGACGAGGTGCATTGGGGACGGGTGGCGCGGCTGGAGCTCGCGAAATACAAGCAGCGCGAGCCATGACGCGCGTTCCGTCGAGTGCGCCCGAAGCCGCGCCGGTCCGCGCCGGCGAAGAGCTCGACATCGCTGCAGTCGATCGCTGGCTCAAGCAACAGTTGCCCGCTCTCTCCGGCTCGCCACGCGTCACGCAATACGCGGGCGGCGCTTCGAACTGGACCTACAGGCTCGAGTACACCAACGACGATCTGATCCTCCGGCGCCCCCCTGCCGGACGCAAAGCGAAATCGGCGCACGACATGCGCCGCGAGTACACGATCCAGAAGGCGATCAAACCGTTCTTCCCGCTGGTTGCGGAGATGCGGGCGTTCTGCGACGACCTCTCCGTGATCGGCTCCGAGTTCTACGTCATGGAGCGGATCGACGGAATCATTCCGCGCCACGATCTTCCGTCCGGTGTCCACCTGACGGAAGAAGACACTCGCCGATTGTGCGTGAGCGCGCTCGAGACGCTCGTCGCGCTCCACGCCATCGACTATCGCGCCGCCGGCCTCGAAGGCGTGGGAGCCGGCTCCGGGTACGTCCGCCGCCAGGTCGAAGGATGGACGCGGCGCTACGACGAGGCCCGCACGTGGAACGTGCCTCGCGGAACGCGCATCGCCGCGTGGATGAAGGGCAACATCCCCTCGCGCGAGCGGCTCTGCGTCGTGCACAACGACTTCCGCTTCGACAACCTCGTGCTCGACTGCGCGGATCCGACGCGCGTCATCGGCGTGCTCGACTGGGAGATGGCCACCATCGGCGACCCGCTCATGGACCTCGGCAACTCCCTCGCCTACTGGGTCGAAGCCAGCGACGATTTCGTCGCCCGCTCCATGCGCCGTCAGCCGACGCATCTCCCGGGCATGCTCACCAGGCGCGAGGTCGTCGACTTCTACTGCGAGCGCACAGGCGTCGATCCCGGTGACTGGACCTTCTATGAGGTCTATGGCCTGTTCCGTCTCTCCGCGATCGCGCAGCAGATCTATTACCGATATCACCACAAACAGACGCGAAATCCCGCTTTTCGCCACTTCTGGTTCTTCGTCCACTACCTCCATCACCGCTGCATGACGGCAATCCGCCGGCGCGGCTGAATCTCAGCGATGAAGGTTCCC
>JADGOA010000257.1 GCA_017883215.1 Thermoanaerobaculia bacterium
CCTCGCCGACAGGATTGCCGGGCATTACCGGTCGCGCTTTCTGCGCGGCTACGTCCGCGCCAAGATTGCATCCGATCCGTTGTACGCAGCTGTGGCCGAGCGGCTGCGCGACGGCCCTCTTCCGATTCTCGATATCGGCTGCGGCGTCGGGCTGATGGAGTTCTATCTTCGCGAGAGCGGATGCGTACAGCCGATGCTCGGCGTGGACCATGATGAAGGGAAGATTCGCGAAGCGCAGCGCGTCGCCGCCTCGCGATACGCCGGCTTGACCTTCGAGGCTGCAGATGCCTGCCTGCCGCTCGATGGCGGATCGAGCGTTCTTCTGCTCGATCTCCTGCACTATCTCCGCGACGACCAGCAGCGTGAGCTGTTGGAGCGTGTCGCTGATGGGGTGCCACCCGGCGGGTCGGTGATCGTCCGCGACGGCATCCGCGACGGAAGCTGGCGATACCGGTTCACATTCGCCGCGGAAGAATTCGCACGGCTCGTTCGATGGCTGAAGGCGGATCAGCTGAACTTTCCGCGGCTCGCCTCGATCCTCGAGCCATTCGCTGCGCGCGACTTCGCCGCCGAAGTCGTGCCGATGTGGGGAGGGACGCCGTTCAACAATTACCTGTTCGTCTTCAAACGAGAGGCATCGGGAACGATGAAGTCGTAGCCGGCGCTCTGGGCGGCGGCGATGACGCCGTCGATTGCGCGCAGGGACCATGTGCGGCCCTGATGAAGGACGACGACCGCGCCGGGAGCGAGCTGTTTCTCGACGGACCGCACAATCGCATCGACGTCGCTGTTGACGGCGTCGTAGGCGCGAACGCTCCAGCCGACGAGGTGCATCGCGCTGTGCGAAAGCGCCGGATGCACGAACGGATTCTTCATCCCCACCGGTGCGCGGAACAGCGCAGGGGGCGCCCCCACGATCGACGCCAGCGTGCGGTTGCAGTCGTCGATCTCCCGCAGAATCCGATGGCGCGGCAGGCACCAGAACGAGCCGCTGGGATGCGTCTGCGAGTGGTTGCCGACGGTGTGGCCGCCGTCGACGATCGAGCGCACGAGGTGCTCATTGAGGCTGGCGAGTGAACCTTTCAGGAAAAACGTCGCGCGAACGCCGCGAGATCTGAGTATGTCGAGGAGCGCTGGCGTGTCGTCGGTCGGGCCGTCGTCGATCGTCAGCCACAGCTCGCGGCGGCTGGTTTCGAACCGCGTGATGACGGGTCCCAGCCATTGGGAGCTCGGTCGCAAAGTCGGGTAGAGCAGCAGCGCGTGCGACAGAGCGAGGATGCCGAGGCTCGTCCACGGCGCGCGCCACACAAGGCACAGGAACACGACCGGCGCTACGCAGGCGAAGAGCAGGATCAGGCGCCGCAACGCGCCTCCAGCTCCCGCACGCGCGCCTGCACCAACCACATCAACACGGCGGCGGCCGCGTTCAGTGCGAACAGAGCGAGCATGGCTGCGGCGACGATCCGGATCGGCTCGGGCCGGCTGACGAACCAGAGAGAGGCCGCCAATACCACGGTCATCGCGCCGGCCGAATTCGCGGCCACGTTGTTCTCGCCAGGTCGCCCGGTGATCCGCCTCCACAGTGGAAGTGCCAGGAGGCCGGTGAAGAAGAATGGGATGTGGTCAGCGGCTGGAGCGAGAGCGGTCGCGAGCACCACGGCGGCCGGCCACGGCACCCACTGTGCCAGAAGGGCAGTGAGATAGGCGACGGTGACGACGAAAATCAGCGCGGAGATGCTGAGGTTCTCGAGAGCGTTCTGGTCGCGGTCTACTGCCAGCGCCATGCGGACGCCTTTCGACGGCGAGGCGGTCAGCAGACGAATGTACGAAGCGAGGCGAAAGATCGCGAAATGCGAGCGAGAGGGAAGCCACTGCGCCTCGGGGCAATCGTGGATCATCCTCATGCCCGTTGGTCTCCGTAGAACGGCTCGAACATGAACCATTGGTTCCAGGCCCTGCCGATGACGGTCTCCAGCTCGGACGCCCACTGGTCGACCGCGCCTCGCAGGTCCTCGTCGCGGGTCCGGCTGCGCCGTTCGACGAAAATCGGCGCGCAGGTGATGAGCTGGTATCGCCGGCGGCCGCGTCGCACGATGAAGAGAGGAAAGATCGGAATCCGCGCCGCCATCGCCAGGGCGAACGGGCCTGCCGGAAGATCGGCCGGTTTTCCGAAGAGCGTCGAGCGAAAGGGCGATACTCCCGCGGTGACGCGGTCGCCCTGGATGGCGATGATGTCACCGCGGCCTGCAGCCTCGAGAAGGTCGAAGGCCAGGTCGTTCGCACGGGTGTTGAAGCTCACGTTGACCGCTTCGCCGACCGTGCGTCCGTGCAGGTTCTCCTCGAATTGCTGCGTCTGCGGGTCGATTTCCGGCGCGCGAACGGTGATCAGGGTCCGCGTCTTCATCTCTCCGAACAGCTGTGCTCCGAGGTCGTAGCTGCCCATGTGTGCCGTGAGCATGATTGCGCCGGTCTCGAGCGACTGCAGGCGTTCGAAATGTTCCCAGCCGGCGAACTCCCAATCCGGCACGGTCCGGAGCTCCTGCAGGCGGGCGTTGTCGGTGATGGTCCAGGCGTAGTTCCAGAATACGTTGTACGTTCGGAAGAAATTCGTCAGCGCGAACGAGCGGGGCTTGATGGCCCGGAGGTTGTACATGACGCCGCGGCGGCCGGGTCCCCAGAGCAGGAAGAAAGCCGACCAGAACGCGATGACGAGCGGCTCCAGCCAGACGGGGACATTCAATACGGCCCAGTGAAGGCCCTGGCGCCAGAAGACACCACGAACGAGGAACCGCCGCCACCAGGCCGGTCGCGTCACAGGTGGATGATATCCGCGAGTTTCTGGTCGAGCGACGGCAGCTGAGAACGGAGCAGGCGAAACAGCGCGCTGTTCATCAGCTCCTCGTCGCCCGGATACGTAGGGACGAATCGCAGCGGAAAGCGCTCGAAGATCTCCGAATCGCTGCGCCGCCGCAGGGCCTGCACGTGTGCTCGCTTCTCCGCCAGGCGGGTCTCGTTGCGCAGAACCCAGTCGAAGGCGCGGAACTGCATCGTCGTCAGCGGATCATCGATAGCCACGAGCGGCTCGGGCCCGCGCAGTCTCCGTTTCACTCGATCGCGAAGCCGTCGTCGAGCCGCGGCTGTGCGCGACGTGGGAGCGCCCATGTCGCGCGTCAGCTCGGCGGCGTTCGGGTTTCGGGTCGTGGCGTAGTGATGCAGACGGTGCAGATACGTCAGGAAAATCGATCCGGCGCTCTCGCGCAGATTCTCGAAATTCTTGATCGCGGTCTGCATGGCGTTCCGCTCGAAGAGCACCCCGCGCTCGAAGCTGCCCAGGCGGTTGCTGGTGGTGCTGGAGGCGTGGTGGACCGTGGCGGCCGGCTCGTAGATCACGCGGCTGCCGGCGATCCAGCTCCGCCAGCCGAAGTCGACGTCCTCCAGGTAAGCGAAGTAGTCGTCATCGAATCCGCCGAGCTCGATGAGGCGTTCGCGCCGGGAGATCATGTTGCCGCCGCAGGCGAAAAAGATTTCGTCGCCGGCGTTCGGTTCGGGCCGCGAGCCGAGCGGCATGTGAAATCCGTTCTGCAGCGCGTGACCGTCGAAGGTCATGACGCCGCCGATGAAGTCGATGTGCGAGCCGGAGGGGTCGAGAATCCTTCCGCCCACGGAGACGACGTCTTCCGGCGCATCCTCGATGGCGCGCGACAGCGCCGCCAGCCATCCGGCATCAGGAATGGCGTCGTTGTTCAGGAAGATGACGTTTCGCGCCCGTGAGGTTTCCAGCGCCGCTGCGATCCCGCCCGTGAAGCCGCGGTTCGTTCCCAGCGGGATGAAGCGCGCATGCGGGAACCGCGCCGTGACGGCAGCGATCGATCCGTCGGTCGACCCGTTGTCGACGACTGTCATGCTCGAGCCGTAGACCTCGCGCAATTGCGGGTCGAGCGCGGCCAGACAGGCCAGGGTGTCTTCCCGGCCGTTCCAGTTGAGGACGATCACTTCGACGCGTGGCGCGCTCAGGAGCGGCCTCCGATGCGGCGTTTCAGCCGCTCGAGAATCGAGGGTATGTGCTGGGGCATGTCGGGCCTGGCCGCAAATGCCTCTTTCGACGCGTCGTGCTGCGGGGTGCGGCAGAAGGCCACCAGCGGAGCCAGCGTGCGCTCCCACTGATGCTCCTCGACGAATGCCCGCGTGCCCGAGAGCATCGCCTCGTACCGCGGAGGGTCGCCGAGAATCGACACGACTGCACCGGCGAATGCTTCGGCCGAATCTTCCTGCACGACGACGCCGGCGCCGTAGTGCCTCAGAATCTCGTCCGTTCCGGGAGCGGAGCTCGTCACGATCGGCACGCCTCCCCAGAGGTAGTCGTACACGCGCGTTCGCATGGAGAGATCGGTCTCGAGCGACTGCGGAAAGGTCAGCAGAGAGAGGGCATGGCCGTCGAAGAACTCGCCTCGTGCCTCGTACGCCACCCAGGGAACGAATTCGACGAAGTCGTATCCCTTCTCTCGTGTGTACGCGATGGCCGCCGCCGCTTTCCCCTGCGGTGTCAGCTCCGGATTCGGATGATGCGTGAACGTCAGCGTCAGCCCGGGGATAGTCACTCGGGCGATGGCGACGGCATCGATGGCGAGAATCGGGTCATACCAGTCGTAGATCCCGCCGAAGAGGATCGCAGCGGGGCCGAGATTGCGGGTCCGGGATTGCCGCGGGCGCTGCACGCCGAAAGGGGCGATCCGCAAGAGGCCGTCGAGGTTCGGATCGCTCTCGAACACGACCGGATTGAGCCTGCCGAGCGCGAGCAGGGTACCGAGGTAGAAGAGTCTCTGCGCCTCCGAGGCGCAGAGAAACATGTCGCCCTTGAGGAGCGAGTTGACCAGCGTGGCGTGATCGTGCGCGAAAACCTGCAGCCCTCTCTCGGCGAAGTAGTGAAGGTTTTCGATGATGAAAGGATCGTAAAGATCGATGACCGTCGGAATACGGTCGGCATAGGCAAACACGTCGTTCGCCACGTGTCCCTGCACGACCATCACGTCGGAGCTGCTGCTGGCGTGGCGAAGCGTTTCCGGCGAGATCGCCGCGACCGCGCAACCGCGGACCTCGCCCGCGTCTGGAGAGACGACGATCACTTCGTGGCCGTCGGCACGCAGGACATTCGCCATCTCCACGAATCGGATGCCGATGCCGGCGGGCTGTCCATGGCCCAGAGGCTCGGGACAGACGAGCATGACGCGGCTCATCAGCGGCCCCGCACCTTCTCGACGATCGTGTGCAGCTTCCACGTTTTCGAGGCGTAAATGGTATCGAGAGTGCCCTGCAGGCGATGGATCTCAGCGTATAAGGCCCGGATACTGTTCTCCGTTTCCTGCATTCCGCGCCTCAGCTCGTCGTACTCCTGGTGCCATCGCT
>JADGOA010000258.1 GCA_017883215.1 Thermoanaerobaculia bacterium
CCCGGGTTCAGGATCGTGACAACAGCGTCAGCCCCGAAGGGGCGGAAGAGTCCATCGGCTACATCTTCGGTATCAGGCCCGTTTCCGTATGAGTTCATTAGCAGCTGCCGGAGCCGCGGAGTGGCGGAGGACAGCGAGGGAATCCACGTTCGACTGACGTGCGGGGGATTCCTCGCCGCGCTCCACCCCTCCGGGGTTTCGCCGGCTCGGAATGACAGAGCGACTCCGGGCCTCGCCCTACTCCCGCTCGATCACCATCGCCACGCCCATTCCGCCGGCCGCGCAGACGGTGACGAGACCGTACTGCTCGCCGGTGAGCTGCAGCTCGTTGCAGACCGTCGTGACGATTCGCGAGCCCGTCGCGCCGAAGGGATGCCCCAGCGCGATCGATCCTCCCGTGCGGTTGATCTTTTCGGGATCGATATCACCGACGGGCTTCGAGAGTCCGAGCTTCTCCCGGGCGATCTTCCTGGAGCCGATCCACTGGATGTTCGACAGCACCTGCGCCGCGAACGCCTCGTGCATCTCGATGACTCCGATGTCCTTCAGCGCAATGCCCGCGCGCTGGAGCGCGATTGGCAGCGCGAAAACCGGCCCCTGCAGCAGCTGGTCGAAGGGATCCATCCCCGCGTACGCGTAGCTGCGGATGTATCCGATCGGTTTGAAGCCGGATGCCTTCGCCTTCTCTTCCGACATGAGCAGCACGGCGGCCGCTCCGTCCGTCAGCGGCGAGGCGTTTCCCGCCGTGATCGTGCCGTACTTGCGATCAAAGACCGGCCGCAGTTTGGCGAGCGACTCCAGGTTGGTGTCTCCGCGCACGAGGTTGTCGGTCTCGACGACGTTCTCGTATCGGGGTGGCACGACGACCGTCATCACTTCCTCTTTGAAACGGCCGCTGGCTGTCGCTCCGGCGGCGCGGAGGTGGCTCTGCAGAGCGAATTTGTCCTGCGCTTCGCGGGGAATGCCGTTCTCTTTGGCCATCTTCTCGGCCGATTCGCCCATCGTCAGGCCGGTGGTCGATTCGGCCAGGGCCGGGGCGTCGGGAGCCAGATCCTTCGGCCGCATCTTCCTGAACGCGCCGAGCTTGCCGCCCACGCTCTTCTGTTTGCTCGCCGCGACGAGTGCGTCGGAGAAGTTCTTCGAGAAGAGGATGGGAATGTCGGAGAGCGATTCGGCGCCGCCGGCGATCACCGTGTCCGCGTAGCCGCGGTAGATGAGATCAGCCGCGGAGGTGATGGCCTGGTTCGAAGACGCGCAGGCCTTGCAGATGCTGTATCCCGGAATGCTCCGCGGGAGGCCCGTCCCCAGGACGACCTCGCGGGCGATGTTGGGCGCCTTCACTGAGGGGATGACGTTTCCGAAGACCAGCTCCTGGACTTCGTTCGGATTGATGCCGGTTCGTTCGACGAGCTCGGACACCACCAGTTTGCCGAGATCGAGGGCGCTGAGCTGGGCGTAATGGGTTCCGGATTTCGCAAACGGTGTGCGGATGCCGCGGATGATGGCGACGCGATTTGCACTCGGCATTTCTTCACTCCTGCTGCGTGGACGCCGCTGCGGAGTCTATCGCCAGCGTGTGGCGAGTAGCGAGTGGCGATGGAGTGCGGGCGTCTCGCCCGCCGTCGCCGGGCGTCCGCGCCCGGCGACTTCCACAGGCCACGATCCGGCGATCCGGCGCGGGACGCCGGATCGCGGCGGGCGAGACGCCCGCACTCCCGACCGTCGGGATAAACTGAGCGCGAGGAGGCGCCCCGGATGTCTTCTGTGGTTCTCGAGCCCAACCCTTTGCGAGAGGGGCTGGAGCAGGAGCGTGTTCCCGATGCTTCCTGCCTCGTCATCTTTGGCGCGTCGGGCGATCTGACGCATCGCAAACTGCTGCCCGCGCTCTATTCGCTGGCCCACGACGGTCTGCTGCCGGCCGGTCAGGCCATCGTCGGATTTGCGCGTCCGGAGTACACAGATGAGGCTTTCCGAGCGGAGATCAAGGCGGCCTGCAACGAGTTCGCGCGCACGAAGCCGGCCGACGACGCCATCTGGCAGAACTTCGAGAAACGGCTCTTCTACGTTCAGGGGTCGTTCACCGAGCCCGAAGGGTACAACCGGCTGAAGCAGAAGCTCGCCGAATGCGACACGACCTTCGGCACCGGCGGGAGGCGCATCTACTACCTGGCCGTGCCGCCGAATTTCTTTCCCGTCATCGCGGAACTGCTCGGTGCGGAGGGGATGGTCGCCGATCCGGAGCGTGGCGGACCCTACACGCGCGTCATCATCGAAAAGCCGTTCGGCCGCGATCTGGAGTCGGCACGTGAGCTCAATCGCGTCGCCGTCACCACCTTCCGCGAGCGCCAGGTCTTCCGCATCGACCACTACCTCGGCAAGGAGACGGTGCAGAACCTGCTGGTCCTCCGCTTCGCGAACGGCTTCTTCGAGCCGTTCTGGAACCGGCAGTACATCGACCACGTGCAGCTGACCGTCGCCGAGTCGATCGGCGTGGAAAAGCGCGGCGCATATTTCGAGCAGGCGGGGATCGCGCGCGACATCATCCAGAACCACATGCTGCAGCTGGTCTCGCTGGTGGCGATGGAGCCGCCCGTGGCCTTCGAGGCGGAGGCGGTTCGCGACGAGAAAGTGAAAGTGATCCGCGCTCTGCGCGACTTTCCGGCCGGCCACGAGTGCGAGCTCTCCGTTCGCGGGCAGTACACCACCGGATCCGTCCTGGGCGAGGCGGTGCCGGGCTACCGCGAAGAGCCGGACGTGGCCGCCGATTCGCGCACGGAGACCTTCGCGGCGGTGAAGGTTTTCATCGACAACTGGCGATGGGCGGACGTCCCGTTCTACCTCCGCGCCGGAAAACGTCTGCCGAAGCGGGTCACCGACATCTCCATCCACTTCCGTCCCGCGCCGTATCCGTTGTTCAAGAAGATCCAGGGCGGGCGAACGCAGCCGAACGTGCTCTCCATCCGCATTCAGCCGGACGAGGGAATCTCACTCAAGTTCGATTCGAAAGTGCCGGGTGCGACGATTCGAACCGCTCCCGTGACGATGGAGTTCCGGTACGCGACGTCGTTCGGAGCGGAGCCGCCCGAAGCGTACGAGCGGCTGCTGCTGGAGACGATGCTCGGCGATTCCACACTCTTCGCGCGCCGCGACGAGGTGGAGACCGCCTGGGCGTGGCTCGATCCCCTTCTGCGAGCGTGGCAAAACTCCCCGGAACCTCCCGATCCGTATCCCGCCGGCACGTGGGGACCTCCCGCGGCCGACGCCATGATCGAGCGCGAAGGCCGGCGCTGGAGGAGACCTTGAGCGACATTCGCGAAGCGATTACCGGTCGCGAGGTCCGCGTCGATTACGCGAGCATCGAGCAGACGCTGGCCGAGCTGTGGCGGATCGAAAAAACAGAAGGGGTAGCCGTTACCCGCGCCGCGCTGTGGAACGTCGTTGCCCACGCCTCGAATGCGCGCGACCACGACGAGGCCAGCGACACGCTGGCCAGGGCTGCCGCGGCCGTGCCGCAGCGGACCATCGTGATCCGCGCCGATCCGACCGCTCCCGCCGAAATGGCCGCGTGGATCAGCGCGAATTGCCATCTCCTGGGCGAGGGGAAGCAGGTCTGCTCCGAAGAGATTTCCATCGTCGCCGGCGGCGACCACGTCCAGCGCGTGCCGCCGCTCGTGAGCGCGCTTCTCATCCCCGACATGCCGGTGGCGTTCTGGTGGCTCGGCGATCTGCCTCACGATCATGCCTCGTACGTCCATGATCTGCTCGAGTCTGCCGACCGGCTGATCGTCGATTCGTCGCAATTCGACAGCCCCACGGATCTCGAGATCGTCGAAGGCGTCGGCAAGCGCACCGACACCGCGGCGGCGGACCTGAACTGGATCCGCCTTGATGGATGGCGGGCGGCGACAGCGTCCGTCTTCGATCCGCCGCAGATGCGCGACCGGCTCGGAACGCTGCAACAGATTCGCGTCCTCTCCGGCGTCAGCGATGCCTCGTATTTCGGAGAGTCGGTGCAGGCGTTGCTGTTTGCGTCGTGGCTGATCGCGCAGGCGGGCCTCGACATCGATGGCGACGGCGGCGTCAGCGGTGTCGAGGTTTTGTTCGAAGCCCGCCCGTCGCAGCCGCCTGGCGTGGCTCGGGTCGACCTGGAGCTGAAGGAATCATCCGCAGCCATCGAGCGGGATCTGGAGCGCGGCGTGCTGGTGACGAATGTCGACGGCCGCATCGATGCGCCGGAGGCGGTGACGAGAACGAGCGCGCGCAAGACGGATCAGCTCATCGTCCGCGAGCTGCAGCGGCCACACGGCGATCCGATGCTGACGAAGGTGTTGCCGATCGCCATCCGGATGGCGAAGAGACTGTCCCGGAAGTGATCAGGAATCGCTGAGCTGCCGCCATGCCCCACGAAACCGAGCAACTGAGCAACTGAGGAGCTCACATCCCCCATGAATCTGCGCATTTTCAACACCGTCGATGACCTGCTCCGCGCCGCGGCCGCCACGCTGGTTCAGCGCGCCTCCTCGAACGGCTCGCTTTCGATCGGCCTTTCCGGCGGATCCACGCCGCAGCCGCTGTACCGGATGCTCGGGCAATCACCACTGCGAGAGGCGTTGGCGAAGGCGCGGATCACCTGGGTGATGGTCGACGAGCGTTACGTGCCGCTCACCGACCCGCAGTCGAATGCCGGAATGATCGAGCGGACGCTCTTCGCGGAGGGCATCTCGCCGTCGCACCAGTTTCTTCATTTTCGAACCGAGTTCCAGGATCCCTCCCGCAGCGCCATCGAGTTCGAACGCGTCTGGCGTGACCTCGATCTCAAGCAGCTCGACTCGATCATCCTCGGAATCGGGGAGGACGGCCACACCGCGTCTCTCTTCCCCGGGACTCCGGTCGTGGACGTCGAAGACCGCATCGCCAGCGAGGTGTTCGTGCCGCGCCTCGACAGCTGGCGGGTCACTCTGACGATGCCGGCCATCCGTGCCGCAAAGCTTCGCATCGTCCTCGGCGCCGGCGCGTCGAAGCGCAACATCATTCGCGAGGTTCGCGAAGGGGCCGATTATCCGATCGCCCGAGCGACGCGCGATGTCGACTCGTGGTGGTTCGTCGACCGGGAAGCGGTGGGGGAATAGCGCGAACGGGAAGGCCCGCGATGCTGAAGCCCGTCATGCTCAGGCTCGTCATGTAGGGACGCGCAGCAGCGCGTCCGCAACTCTCGTCGGCCCTCCGCCCATCGGAGCTGCGGGCGCGCTGCTGCGCGCCCCTGCAGGATGGCAGGCTTGGCGTTGCTAATGACACCCGCGCCAAGCCTGTCATCCCGAGCTGCCGAAGCCGCGGAGCGGCGAAGGACAGCGAGGGATCCCCCGCACTCCCGGGGTGGCGGGGGATTCCTCGCCGC